>CAZSGT010000018.1:0-12737 GCA_964606215.1 uncultured Lachnospiraceae bacterium | reverse complement strand
CTCACCCCGCATTCTTTTCCATGCGGATGAAACTGGCAGGGAGATTACCGGCAAGCTTCTCGCTGCTGTGCAGAAACGTCCCAATATCTCTTTGCTTGAAAATACCACCATGGTTGACATCCTTGCCCGTGACAATACCTGTTACGGCATTATTATGCAGGAGGCTTCGGGTACAATTTCTATCTGCAATGCCGATTATACCATTCTCGCCTGCGGTGGACTGGGCGGTCTGTTCCGGCATTCCACCAACTTCCGCCATATTACCGGAGACGCCATTGCCATTGCACTAAAACACGGAATTGACCTGCAAAATGTAGATTACATACAGATTCACCCAACAATTTTATATTCTGAGAAACCAGGCAGGCGTTTCCTGATTTCTGAATCCGTCCGGGGGGAAGGCGCCCATCTGTTAAACGCCGCCGGAGAGCGGTTTGTAAACGAGCTTTTACCCAGGGATGTGGTGACAAAAGCCATCCAGGGCCAAATGGAGCAGGACGGAACAAGCCACGTATGGCTGGATATGCGTCCCATTCCGGAGGATACTATTTTGAGCCATTTCCCAAATATCTATAAACAATGTCTGGAAGAAGGATACGACTGCACGAAAGAATGGATACCTGTGGTTCCCGCCCAGCATTATTTTATGGGGGGCATCCGGGTTGACACAAACAGCAGGACGTCCATGCAGCACCTGTATGCTGCCGGAGAGACCAGCTGCAACGGGGTCCATGGCGCCAACCGCCTTGCCAGCAATTCCTTACTGGAAAGCCTTGTATTTGCAGGGAGAGCCGGAAAAGATATCCAGAAAAATTACCAGCATCTGCCGCCATATGGGGATTCCGATTTTTCCCTGGATGCCTACGCAGACACTTCCCAGTTATTACAACGATACAAAGACGCTGTCCGCAGCGAAATAGAAAGGATGAAAAAAGAACATGAATCCCATCACAATGAAACTTCAGGCTGATCCACTGCTGCTTATGGCATTGCAGGAGGATATTACCAGCGAGGACATTACCACAAACTCCGTTATGCCGGATTACGGCAAAGGCGAAGTTGAGCTGATTTGTAAAGAAGACGGCATTATTGCCGGACTGGACGTTTTTGCCAGAGTGTTTACCCTGCTGGATTCGTCCACGGAGATTACCTTTTATGTCAAAGATGGCGACGCCGTAAAAAAAGGGGAACGGATGGCAATTGTCACCGGTGATATCCGGGTACTGCTTTCTGGAGAGCGGGTGGCGCTGAATTACCTCCAGCGCATGAGCGGCATTGCCACCTACACCAATTCCATTGCGAAATTGCTGGAAGGCTCCCGGACCAAGCTGTTAGACACCCGGAAAACAACGCCAAATATGAGAATCTTTGAAAAATACGCAGTAAAAGTCGGCGCTGGTTACAATCACCGTTACAATCTTTCCGACGGCATTCTGCTAAAGGATAATCACATTGGAGCAGCGGGAAGTGTGGCGAAGGCCATTGCCATGGCAAAAGAGTACGCTCCCTTTGTGCGTAAAATTGAAGTGGAAACAGAAAATCTGGACATGGTAAAAGAAGCGGTGGATGCCGGGGCGGATATCATCATGCTTGACAATATGTCTCCCGCCGAAATGAAAGAGGCCATCCGCATCATTGACGGCAGAGCGGAGACCGAATGCTCCGGCAATGTCACTAAAGAAAATGTTGCCCTGCTGATTGATTTAGGAGTCGATTATATTTCCAGCGGCGCTTTGACCCACTCCTCCCCCATACTGGATATTTCTCTGAAAAATCTGCACACTATATAATAATAGAAGAAACGCTGCCACGCTCCCGTGATCCAGCTTATTGTAATGCAAATGAGAACCACATTTTGTGTGGTTCTCATTGTTTACGGAGTGCTCTGTTTTCTATAAATCATCCACGTGTACAAATCCTCGCCTTTTTACCAAAGGAATCATTACGTTTCCAATACTCAGGTCCGGAGCACTGGCTGCAACCATGAGCTGGCTTGCCCCCCGCTGGGATTGGATGACCGCCTGATACCCCTCCGGGCTTTCTTCCAGCCGCAGCAAAGTTCCTCCGTTGACATGTACCTCCGGTGCGAATACGGCGTCAGGTACATGATATCCATTGTCGTCCACCAGGGTAATTTCAAAGGGTATGGTATCCCTGCCATCCCCATACATCTTGCCCCGCCACGGTACGATTTTAATGCGGGTTGGTGCCCCGGTGGTAATCTTTACATCATGGACGCACTTCAATCTGTCCTTGTATCCAACCATCTCCAAAACCCCAGGTTCATACTCCACTTCCCAGGTTAACCTTCCATCGTTTCCCACGTCTTTTCTGCCATAAGATTTTTTATTTACAAAAAGCTCTGCCTCCTGGCAATTTGTAAAGGTAACGATTTCCACGGTCTGTCCTTGTTTGTCCGATGGATTCCAGTGGGGTTTAATATGACAAAAGGGTTTCTGGTTTGCCAGTGCCCTGACCATATACGGTTCCTCCTCTACCCACATAAATCCTCCAACGACAGTCTCCGGCAGCTGCGGGATTCGGATGTCCTGCAGTCCTTCCTTCTCTGTTCCCAGCGTTATCTCCCTGCCGGCATCCAGCTCTTTCACCAGCCGGCACAGATGTTTCTCCATCCTCTCAATCTGGTCCGCCCCTGCATAAGCGCTGTCCCTGCACAAACTATACATGCACAGGGAAGGATGATTCCGATCCCGCAAAACCATAGTCTGCATCGCTTCCATATCTTCCTGGGATGTGCCAAGCACCTTCGGACCGTCAATAACTAGTATCCCATATTTATCGCAGGCATCCAGAATGCCCTCTGCCGCCATTCCGTCCACACACCAGTATGCGTTGATACCGTTTTCCTTTAGCCCGGCAACGATATACTCACACATGCTTGCCGGAAGTAAATCTTTCTCTTTTAGAAACTGTTTTCTGCCTAATGCACCGTAAAGCTTCACCCTTCTTCCGTTCAAAACGCAGCCGTTTTCATCGTCAAAAGTAAACGTCCGAAATCCACAGACTGTCTCGTCTGTATCCACAAGGCGCTCCCTCACGTACAATTCCGTTTTCACCGAGTACACATTAGGATACTCAATGTCCCATAACTTTGGCGCATGAAACTCCACATCCTGTGCGATTGTCGTCTCGCTCTCCGCCTCACAATCCACATCCTCAGCTTCCACTGCCAATTCCATTTCATCCTCCGGGTCTGTGAATCTGGTGATTATTTTCACTTCCACATCCCTGTCATACATATTCCCCACCGTGGTCTCTATATGTATATTCCAATCCAACGGTCCGATTTGGCTGGTTTCAATGAAAACTCCGTATTTTGATATATTTACAATGTCTTTTACCTCAAGCCAGACGTCTCCACAAATAACAGAATCTGCCAAATCCCCTGCATCTGTCTCCCAGGTTTCTGTGCTCATATTCATATGTATAGCTTCTCCATCCATACCCGGACAGACTGCCAGGAAATTTTTCTCTTCACCAAAACAGACAATATCCGTAACATCCACCGTAAAAGGAACCCCTGCCATATACTGTCGTCGTAACACCGCACCGTTAAAACAGATACTGCAAGGCGCCGATACTCCGTCAAAATCCAACGTAACCTCCCTGCCCGTATACTCTTCAGGCAAATGGAATGTCCTGCAGACATCCCGTCCGTGCCCAAGGTTTAACCGAAACCGTTTCCCCATAAAATCACTTCCTAACTCGCATAAGTACAGTCATTTTACCCTTTGTCCTGCCTCCCGTCAAGCATAGTTTTAGTTTTACTTGCGTAAATTGAAATTTCTGATATAATAGTACATATATAGAAAACGAAAGAGTTCATCTGTTATCATGATTGAGAGGGGATTGAAAATGCATATTAGAGATTTTATGGATTTAGAAAAATTACAGCGGATTCAGGATAATTTTTCTGATGCTACCGGTTTAGCAGCAATTGCAGTAGATGCTGAAGGAAATTATATCACAGAGGGAAGCAACTTTACAGATTTCTGTATGAAATATACCCGTGGTTGCGCAGAAGGTGCCAGACGTTGTACCAAATGTGATAACGAATGTACCGGTGTTTATTTTTGTCATGCAGGCTTGATGGATTTTGCTTCTGACATCGTTGTAGAGGGCGAACGTCTGGGAGCTATCATCGGTGGACAGGTTCTGCCCAGTGAGCCGGACGAGGACAAATTCCGTCAGACAGCCAGAGAGCTGGGTATCAACGAAGACGAGTACGTTAATGCTCTCCGAAAAGTAAATGTCCGGACAGAAAAAAGTATACGTGCCGCTGCCGGAATGCTTGGTATGGTAGTAAACGAGATGGTGAATCTGGAGTACATAAAATACAGAAATGCTTCTCGTATCGATGGTCTTGATGCGGAGATTCAGGCATGTGTGGATGTCACCAACGTAATCAGCAACAAAACACACGAGTTGAAGTCCATTGCCTCCAAACAAAAGATGCTGGCATTGAATGCTTCTATTGAGGCTGCGCGTACTGGTGAAGCAGGCGTTGGTTTCGCAGTGGTTGCCAAGAGCATGGGCGATCTTTCCTCCAAATCTGCTGTGATTTATAACGACATAGAGACATCCGTTACTACGGTTAGTGAATCTATTAACCGTCTGGCAGAGTTTTTTAAGAAATAAAAATAATGTTTATTTTATAACGACAAAAAGGGCGCAGACAAATTGGTCTGCGCCTGTTTTCATGTTTTTTTGCTTACGAAACGATTTATTCATCCTTATTCCTGTGACTGACAGCGGTGATACCAATAATTCTAGAACCGGAAATCCCTCTCACCATCTGCAATTCCGTCAATATATTCCTTGGCTTTCCTCCGCACTTTTTCATTGGGTATCTTCATAAGCTCACTCTCAATTAACGCCTCGCCAATTTTCTTTGTGTCCGGAGACGCGTAATCCTCTAAATATTCTTTGAGGGTCATCAGCGCATTGGGCTGGCAGCAATTCACAATCTGCCCGCTCTTGAGCAGGGACATAAAACGGTCGCCAGTCCTTCCCTCTCTGTAGCATGCTGTACAAAAGCTGGGAATATAACCCATACTCATCAGCCAGTTTACTACCTCGTCCAAATCTCTGGTGTCGCTGACGTCAAACTGTGCCGAACTGTCGTCACGGACCGGCTCGGTATAGCCACCCACGCTGGTGCGGGAGCCGCCGCTAATCTGCGAAATTCCCAGCTTCAAAACATTTTCCCTGGTTCTCTGTGATTCTCTCGTGGATACAATCATGCCGGTGTAGGGAACGGCAATGCGTATAACTGCCACAATTTTCTCAAAGATATCATCCGGCACGGCATTGGAAAAATCTGCCGTATCAATATCGTCTGCCGGACAGATACGAGGCACGCTGATGGTGTGGGGACCAACCCCCTGGGCTGCTTCCAGATGTTCCGCATGCATAAGGATTCCCACCAGCTCGTAACGGTATCCCTCCAGTCCGAAAAGCACACCAAGACCCACGTCATCTATGCCGCCTTCCATGGCACGGTCCATGGCTTCGGTGTGATAGGCATAGTCATGCTTTGGTCCTGTGGGATGCAGCTGTTCATAGGCTTCCTTATTATAGGTCTCCTGAAACAAAATATAGGTGCCGATGCCAGCATCCTTTAAGCGGGTATAATCCTCTACCGTCGTTGCAGCTATATTTACGTTCACGCGCCGGATGGCGCCATTCTTGTGCTGAATACCATAAATGGTCTCAATGGACTCCAGAATATATTCCAGAGGATTGTTGACCGGGTCCTCCCCCGCTTCAATGGCAAGCCGCTTATGCCCCATATCCTGCAGGGCAATGACCTCCTGTTTAATCTGCTCCTGGGTCAGCTTGATGCGTGGAATGTGTTTGTTCTTTGCATGGTACGGACAGTAGGTACATCCGTTGACACAGTAGTTTGACAAATACAATGGCGCAAACATGACAATTCTTCTGCCATAAAATTTTTCCTTTATCTCCATGGCAAGAGTGCGAATCTTCTGGTTTACTTCCGGAATATCACACTCCATCAGCACCGCTGCCTCCCTGTGGGAAATCCCCTTGCCAAGCTTTGCCTTTTCCAGTATGGCATTTATAACTTCCAGATTATCTTTCTGTTTCTTCGCATACTCCAGGGAATCTAAAATTTCCTGATGATTGATAAATTCTTCTGCCTGTAATGATTTTGGATTATATTCCGGCATGCAATTTCCTCCTCATAACTACGGGCATCTGCCGACGAATTTTTCTTCACAGCCGTGTCCGTAAAACATACACCCCCATATCCAAAAGACATGGGGGTGTATACGTTTATCGTTACCTGTTGTCAGCGATTTTACATCACCATGCGGATTTCATTTACATCCTGCATTTTATCTGCCGGAATGTAGTTGTCATCCAGTTTCTCACCGTTGAGATAGAACTCCTTGCAGCCACATTGTGCGCCGTCAGGATTTTCTACCTTAATAATCAGCTTCTTACCGCGGAAATTCTTTTCCATGGTAAGCTCTTTCCAGTCAGAAGGAATTGTCGGCGCAACCCGGAGCCCGTCAAGGTCCGGACGCATACCGCAGATACCCTCCACGCAGCCAACCATACAGGTAGATGCCGTACCGGTCAGCCAGTGTACATGGGAACGTCCATGGAACGGGCTCTCATCGCCCTCCGTGTACTGTCCGTGTACGTAAGGCTCCAGCTTACGAATCTCTGCTTTATCATTCTGTGAGGACGGTGAACTCTCCTCAAAATACTTAAACGCCATATCTCCATGTCCCATCAAGGCTTCCGCAAGGATAATCCAACCCTGTGTCTGGGAGAAAATACCGCCATTTTCTTTCGTGGATGGTGGGAACAATCCAGCCAGGGCACCATCAAAATAATGGTCCTGATAAGACGGAGCCATAACTTTTGCACCATACTCGGTATTTAACTCTCTGTCTACAGACTCCAGTATGGTCTCCGCCTGCTCTTTGGTGGCAAGACCGGAAATAACTGCCCAGGACTGTGGATTGAGCCACATGCTTGCCTCCGGGTCTTTCTTGGAACCAATCAGTTCCCCGGTATCCTTAAATCCGCGGTTGAATCGGTCATCCTCCCACCAGAACTGGTTAATCTTGTCTCCGACTTCTTTCTGTGTCTTATCTAAATATGCGATGTACTCCGTATCATTCTTCTTCTCTGCAAAGTAACGCATAATTGTAAACGCATAGTAAAGCTGCATAGCCACAAAGGAAGACTCTCCGTCTTTACCCAGACGCAGGCAGTCGTTCCAGTCTGCGTGAAGTCCTGCCGGAAGTCCGTGAGGGCCAAGATGCTCCATGGAGAAATTGATTGCTCTCTTGAGATGCTCATACACGCTTGCCTTCTCAGGAATATTGGACCATGTGATTTCCTCGTCAATAAAGTCCAGATGCCCGGTCTCGGAAATATATTTGTATACGGTTGGGAAGAGCCAGAGTGCATCGTCAGCACGGTACGCCGGATGTCCGGTCTCCTTAACGTAATCTGCATCGTCCGGTGTACCCTCATGTCCGGCACGCTCATCATGGTCAAAACGAACCAGCGGAAGTCCGCCGCCGTTGTCAACCTGTGCAGACAACATAAAACGGATTTTCTCAAGGGCAGCCTCCGGGTCTGTGTGGATAACGCCCTGGATATCCTGCACCGTATCCCGGTAGCCATAACCGTTCCGCTCTCCACAGTAAATAAAGGATGCCGCTCTTGACCATGTAAAGGTCAGGAAACACTGATATGCATTCCATGTATTTACCATACTGTTAAATGCCGGGCTCGGTGTATCAATCTTAAAGTTATCCAGCTTGGAATGCCAGTATGTTTTTAACTCCTCAATCTCTTTGTCGCATACGGAAACATCTTCGTACGCTGCAATAATCGCATCTGCGTCTGACTCCTTATAACGTCCTAACAGGAACGCCATAGTCTTTGTCTCGCCTGGCGCCAGCTCTAATGCCGTATGTAACGCACCACAGCTGTTCTCGTTGTAGTTGCACACGCCGTCGCACTGGCCTCTCTCCACAGCGATAGGATTCCCGTAGGAGTGGTACATTCCGAGAAACGCCTCCTTGTCTCCGTTGTAAGACGTTACCGGCTGTCCTGCCAATCCGAAGAAACGTTCTTTTCCATTGCTTCCGTCGGGTCCCTTATACCAGTTTAAGTTAATCTGCTGGTAGATTTTATTTTTACGGAAGCTGGTATTGGTGGTACACAATGTGTACTGTAAATTTACCTGATCCTGATTATAGTTGTCGTCGTTAGAAAGCTCTGCATAACCAAATACAGAAATCTTACGAGGCTTGTCGGATGCGTTGGTTACCTTGCAGCACCATACCTCATACACCTTATTCAGTGGCACATAATACATGGCTTCGGACTTGATTCCGGCATACTCTGCAAACATCCTGGTATATGCCGTTCCATGATGCACCTCGCTTTTGTAGGAATCCAAATCCTTACCCACCGGCTGCCAGGATGCAGACCAGAAATCCCCGTTCTCATCATCCCGGAGATAGATATATCTGCCCGGTGTATCATCGCTGTTAAAATGGTATCTCAAAATACGTCCGTTTGCACCGCTTTTTACGAAACTGTAGCCGCCCGCATTGTTGGAGATGATTGCCCCGTAAGCGGGAGAGCCAAGATAGTTACACCATGGTGCCGGTGTGTCTGGTTTTGTGATGACATACTCTCTGTTTTCTTCATCAAAATAACCGTAATTCATGTCTTCTCCTCTTTTCTGCACTGTCCTTTATGCATAATGCAATGTTTGTGTCGCAGTGCAGACACAATACTTGCATGGTGAACTTAAGGTTCACCTTGTGAAAAATTTATTTTTCACTCTTCTCCTCTTTTCTGCGCCGCTTTTTATATTTATATAGCGACAGATGCTCCGGCTGCGACGCTGCCGGTGCCCCTGTCTTCGTACTGTCAAGCGAAGAAAAATCAACGCTTCCCGTATCAAATTTATCTTTCTTAGTATACAATAGTGCCTTACAAATCGTCAAGGGGGATGGCGTTATTGATTTCCCATCCCACAAAATACAGGTACGGAAAACGCGGGATTCCGCATTCCGTACCTGTATTTTCCAAACTAGTACCTGGTATAATATGTGGCGTTGCCGCTCTTCAGCTGATTCTTCGTCACCTTCCGGTTCCACTTAATCCGGCAGTGCCCGTCATAATTACACTCTGCTACACGGACATATGTCTTGTGCTTCTCGATGACTATCACGGAATGTCCGCTATAACGTATCACATCCCCAAGTTTTACCTTGGAAAAGCTCTTAAATTTCTTAATTGCAGCATCCGCCCCGAAAGTCAAATCACTAAGTTTCCATGCGAAACCAGCGCACTGATAACCGTATATATTGGCGGCATCGCAATAATAGGAATTGCAGCTGCTTGCCACCGACTTGCTGCTGGTATGGTATGCACAGGGTTTTTTCGTCGTAACCATACTGGTATCGCCATTGCCGGATTTCCCTATGTGGTTCCAATACCTTCCGTTCTTATAAATCTTTTTACATGCCCTCAGTTTCTTTTTGATATACTGTTTCGTAAAACCCTGCAATTTCTGCTTATCCGAAAATGCGCTGTAATATTTCTTCCCTTTTACCGTTATATAACTGCGCACTTTATAATAGTAGGTTTTTTTGGAGTTTACCGAGCTCTTATAATATCCCATTCCGTTGGACAAAAGCACTGTCTTACCTGCTGGAACATTCTTAACCAGCTTATAACTGCCATTTTGCGTGGCCCTGTAAATCTCATACCCTTCCGCCTTCTCCTGAGTCATAAAACAAACGGATACTTTACTAACAGAAGAACGAATCAGTTTCGCCGCCGGTTTGTTCAGTGCTGCTCCCTGTGTGTACCCTACTGCACTCGGTCCTGTTTCCCCATGAAAAGAATATGGTGTTATCCGGTAGTAGTAACGGGTATACATTTCCACATCCTCATCCCAGCATCTTCTGGAATAAGTATACCCTGTCAAAATATCATAATTCACACCGTCAGTGGAACGCTCCACCATAAACACGTTGGCATATTTGCCCGCTTTCCATTCTATCTTATTGAAACTGCCATAGGCAGTAACACTGACATCATACACCGCTATATCCATGGCGGATATGCCACCGCCACTGGCTGCTTGTCCTTTCGCCTGCACAGGAACTGCTTTGGCAGGCATAACAGCACATATCACAAGCATACATATCAGTATTCTTTTTAAAAACGCTCTGCCTTTACCCATTGCATTCTTTCCCTTCCAAATATATTTAACCACCCTCATAATATCCGGAGGCAGAAACGCAAATCCCTTGCGCCATCTGCTGCCACTGCCCTAATATTAACAGATATTTTAAGCAAAACTGTGTCATACACCGCTGCACTACTGCTGATGCTGGTACCAAAAAATGGCCAGCTGGGTTCTGTCGCGCAGCTGTAATTTTTCCAGAATACCGCTAAGATAGTTTCGTATGGTTCCCTCACTAAAGCAAAGAATTTCTGCCAGCTCTTTATTATTCAAACCTTTTGCCACCATCTCAATAATCTCTTGTTCCTTCTCCGTAATTCCTGCTTTCCGGTAGTCAAAAGCTTCTTTCGCCTGTAGTAAATCCGGTATTTTATCCACCACAGTAACGCCAAATACACTCTGTCCCCTGGCAACTGCAGACAGCGCTGATGGGATTCCCTCAAAATCCTGCTTCAAAATATACCCTTTCGCCCGCATATGCAGAGCCTTGACAATGTATTCATCATCAGAAAATGTTGTGAGGAACAAAATCTTTGCATCTGGAAATTCCGTCAAAATTTCACTGGCAGCCTCCAGTCCGCTCATTCCGTTCATCTGGATATCAAGCAAGAGAATCTCTGGTTTATACTGCCTGTATAATTGTATGGCGTCCTCTCCGCTGTCCCCTGTAGCAACAACGGTAAATTCTCCTTTTGCCTCCAATATTGTCTTGAGAGACATTGCCACCAGTGTATCATCATCCACAACTACAATTCTCATAATAACACCTCTCTATTTCTTCGGAACGGAAATAAATACCTGAAAACCATTCTCACATTGAAACTTTACTACACCGTGAACCTGTTCAGTCCTCTGCCTTATATTTTCAAGGCCAATTCCCTGGGAGGATAATAACCGTTCCGGGCTGCACCCACTTCCGTCATCCATGACAACCATCTGATAAAATCCCGGATGTTCTATAAGCTTCATGCACACCCGTTTTCCGTCACTATGTTTCACAATATTGTTTGCACACTCTTTCATGGTGGATATAAACATATATTTTAACTCTTTGTCAATATCAGCAGAAATATCATAGGAAAAATCCACTTCAAAATCATCCAAGCAGCGAATGGTATCCTGCAGTGCCTTTTTTAAATCCACCGACTCATCGTGCAGGTCGTGAACGCTGTTGCGGATGTTTGTCATGGCGTCATCCAGCGTGTCTTTTACCCCTATGAGCATGGCATCCACAGTCTGTTCCTCATTGACTGCCAGAAGCGCCCCCACCTGCAGAATGGACCGGGACAGCAGATGACCCACATTATCATGTATCTCTCTGGCAATTCGATTCCGCTCCCGCAGTGTTGCCATATAAATCTCATCATTTTGCCGTTCAAGCAGTTCTTTATTTTTTCTTTTTATCGTCATGCGGAACTCCTCTTCATCGTCCCGCATGGAGAGAAGCTCTTTTGCCATCCGCCCCAGCTTTTCCTGCCGGATACTCAGTACTACTGCCAGAAAACATAGCATACCCGTCCATATTAACATCTGATATCTGCCCTCTGCTATCTGTTGCAACAGCGGAAGACACACCCCTGCACACAGTATAATCCGTGGTGCCGGATATCTGCATTCAAAATACAAAATCACTGGCAGTATCAATGTCAGATACGGATACCAGATACAGCACACTACACATACTACATTCATCCCCCACACCACAGGCTCCTCCCCCAACGCCATATTTAAACAGGCAAAAAACACAGCGGCAAGTATGAGCACTACCAGGGGTTCATCTGTATGCCAGTATGCGCCCGCCAACGCAATAAAGCACAGCATAAGCACCTGATTATTCACGTCCTCCATCTTTTCACCCTTCCTTCCGTGTTTTCTGTATTTACACTGTCCATTATACGTGGGAATGCTTTATATTACAAGAAAGGTTTTCTGGCAGATATAAAAATTTACATATATCATATAAATTATTGACATTTGTCACTGGTACTTTTATAAAAAAGCAGTATAATAGAACATGCAAGTACGAAATCATACATGCAATAAGCAAAGCGCATACATGCGTATGCAGAAATGAGGAATATAATGGCAGAGACAATTGTTGAAATCAAAAATCTGGTAAAACGCTACAAAGACCTAATGGCACTGGACCATTTTAACCTTGAAATCCAGGAGGGAGAAGTTTTTGGACTGCTGGGTCCCAACGGTTCCGGCAAAACCACCACCATAAACTGCCTGCTCTCCCTGCTGAGCTACGATAAAGGAGAGATTAAAGTCTTCGGCCAGAAGATGCGTCCAGACAGCTATGAACTGAAACATAAAATCGGCGTTGTGATGCAGAACGTGGCAGTATTTGAAGAATTGACCGTCTACGAAAATATTGATTACTTCTGTGGCCTGTATATAAAGGATAAAGAGACGCGGAAAAAATATGTGCAGGAAGCCATTGATTTTGTGGAGC
>CAZSGT010000017.1:0-12978 GCA_964606215.1 uncultured Lachnospiraceae bacterium | reverse complement strand
TGGTGTACCCTTGCTTGGATACGGTAACCTGAATCTTGTTTTTCCTCTTCAGTTTTTTCTTTAACTTAATAACAAATTTCCCCTTTTTGTTTGCCTTTACCACATATTTTCGCTTGTCAATCTTGACGGTTACTTTTGCGGTTTTCAGCGTTTTTCCCACAATTCGTCTGGAATTCTTTTTGTAGGAGGTTAATTTCAAAACAGTTATCTTTTTCTTTTTCACAGCCGGTGGAGTTTTATCCGGAGCCTGTGTAGGCTTTTGGGTTGGTTTGGCCGTAGGCACTGCTGGTTTTTTCGTAGGCTGCGCCGATGGGTTTGGAGCCTTTGTCGGTTCGGCAGAGGGATTTACTGGATTTTTCGTAGGCGCCGCTGTTGGTCCTGTTGGATTCCCAGTAGGTGCAGCAGAGGGATTCGCCGGGGGTTTTGTGGGCTGTGCTGTTGGTTTTACCGGGTCCTCGTCTTTGTTTGCAAGAGAGTAGTCGGTAACATATTTTACAATAATATCATCCCCATCGGAAAGGGTTTGTGCGTTCATATAGGAGTTGACAAACACACCCCCCACGGAATACATCCAGCCGGATTTTTTGCCGTGCTGGGATTCAGAAAGGCCGGCGATGGAGGAAATATAGCTGCCTTTTGCCGTGTATGGAATGTTGTTATCAGCAAGTATTTTTTTAAATACGTCGAAGACCGTAGCATCCTTTGTGAATCCGGTTTCTGTTGTCTTCTCGATAATGACAGCACCGTCTAAACCAAGCAGGGTAAAGGTTACCGTGACAGGCTGTTCCAGCTCTTTTTTGTATGCATTTAAGGAGGAAGAATAAGATTCCACCTTTGTCTGTTCCGACATTGCAAGGAAACTGCTGGTATAGTTTCCTGCGCCTACGACCATGACATAAGCGTTGACAGGTTGTTTGTACAGCTGTTTAAATTTTGCCAGTGCTTCCGCATTATAATCCGTATCATTCTGGAACTTGGTAAAGTACTTGCCAAATGTCTCGTCGGTAAGCACGCTGTTAATTTTTACGAAAGTGTTTTGGGCTGGCGTTTCCCATAGAAGCAAGGTCTCATTGGCGAGCAGGTCTTTGTTGCTTGTGTGGAATAGACGCCAATCCTCCTGACTTTCCCAGTCAGGGAGCTCATCCACCCTGACGCCAGTATTCTTTTTATCTGCATTCCGGTAAATAAATTCTACACCCGATGTATCCCCACTGGGGACAATTTCCATGTATGGAGTCAGATTGTCAATGATGCTGTAGGTGTCCCTGTTGCTTCCAAGAAGACCATTTGCATACTGGGACTTTGCTGTCTCCATGAAGGCAAGAGCCTCATTGACTTCTGCACGCTCCAGATGTTTTACTGTAATCGGAATGTCTTTTGTGACAAAAAGACTGGGGTTGGTCTTGCTTTCCATTTTCACGGTCAGCGTAACGTCCGTATCCTCCTGGCTTGATTCACCCAGCGGGCGGTAGATGTATGCGCGGAAACTGTTTATCTCCACAACGTCTGTGTCGGAGCTGGAAACCGTGAATTTATAATTCCAGTAATCCCAGTATTTTCCATAATCTAATGCAGCAAGTTCTTCCGATGTGACAACTTTTGCGGGAATTACCAGCTGTATATCGTTGTCTACAGCTGCTGTGTCCAGTTTTGCCTTTGTTGCAAAATTGGTAAGTTTGTCGGCAGTGTAGCAGGCCAGAATGTTCTCCATGGTTTCCAAAGTCTGGCTTCGCTGTTCTTCATCCATGGGAAGAACTGTGATTTCAAATGTCTTTACCACCGTGACATCCGTGGAAGGATTGGTGAGGGTTGCCGTCAGTGTGACAGTATGGACTTTGTCGTCCGCCTTCACCTTTCCTGCATAAGGATTGTACATCATTGCGTCCACACTTCCCGTTCGGTTTTCTTCACTGATGGCAAGATGTGTTTCGTCGGAAGACTGCCATGTAATCCATGCAAAGGAATATTTGCCCTCCCCCTTTCCGTTGCAGGCTGGCAGTGTCAGGTCCGACTGGACGGACTGAAAATCTTCGTCATCTGCACAAAGGGATTCCTCACTGAGTACATTGTCTGCCGCAGTTTCCAGTGCGGTTTTGACGCTGCTGGTGTCCCAGGGGACAAGCAGGGCATTGGAATCTCCCTCTGGCCACACAGTTGTCACATCGCCCACTGTCAGGCGGAATGAGACCTTCACCTGCTTTCCATTTGCATAGGTTCCTTCCGGCATTACCGGGTAGATAATCTTTCCGTTTTTGGAAATCAGGCTTTCATCGGCAGTGGATTCCAGGGTGACAGATACGCCGTCATATCCTTTCTTTTTCAGAAGGTTCTCGAAAGAGGCAAGGATATTTGTATCCGTTCCGTATACAGGCGCCAGATTTTTGTAATCCCATTGTATCGCGTCCAATACCATATTCAGATACTGCTGTGGGGCTAAATTTTCCGGCCATACACAGACAGTAAAGGATTTGGCAGCCGTGCAGGTATCACAGGTTACCGATGCGGTAAGGGTAACGTTTACAATATTCTGGTCTGGAAGGGTAACCTCTCCGGTACCGCTGATTACAGAAGGTGTATCGCTTGTCCATGTAATGGAGCAGCTGCCCAATGTTGCCAGTAGATTCAGATTTGTCTTCTCTTTGATAATCTCCGGGACAGACAGTGATTCCAGAACCGCAGAGACAGCGGCTTTATCCTCCGGTTTTACAGAAGCACCAGCTTCCCAGATTAAAATCGGATAGCCTTCATTTATGTTTTCGGTATCTGCGGTAAATAAAATCTCCTCTCCAGCGTTTAAACTCTTAAGAAGTCCTGCGGCATCTGTGACCTCAATGGGGGTGCCGCCTTTGGGAGAACCAGCAGGGGCAGGATTGGAATCGTCGGTGTCTATAGGCAGATAGTAGCAGTTTGTTATGGTCGCATTGGAAAAGCCATAAACATTTGTAGTCGTCCTGGAAGCTGTGTAGCAGTAGCTGATAGAACCGCTTGACGACTGTCCCACAATACCGCCGCATCTGGTCTTGCCGGTAATGTTCCCCGTATTGTAACAATAGCTGATATCTGCAGATTTTGTGTTGTAAGCCAGGATACCGCCGCCATAAGTACCGCTGATGTCCGCTGCATTATGGCAGCCTTTGATAACGGCACCAGCGGCATTGCATGTGCCGATAATACCACCGGCATATCCGTTGGTACTTGTTCCGTTAGAAGTAACCGAACCGGACATGGAGCAGTTTTCGATGGTTCCCGTCTGGATTTTTCCCACAATACCGCCCACACCCTTGGTGGACTTTATCGTGCCCTCCACATTCAGATTCTGGATGGTAGCGTCGTTGACGGACGCAAAAAGTCCATATGCGGCAGTAGTGGTATCTATTTTCAGATTTGAGATGGTGTGTCCCTGACCGTCAAAGGTTCCACCATATGTGTATGTTATATAAGCTGTGTTGCCGATGGGAGTCCATTCCTGATTTCCCAGATCAATATCTTCGGTCAGGACAGCATGGAGGCGTATGAGTCCGTTACCATTTGAGGTATCTACATTATCTTGATTGTTCTGGGCGCTTCGCTTGTTGACCTCCCCTGCAAACCAGGCAAGTTCCGCACCGGTGCCAATCTGATAAACGCCATCTTTATCTGTAGAGGGTTCCTTTGTGGTTGTTCCGTCCCAGGGTGTGACGGATGACTGTGCGCATATGTGTGACGTCTGGTTTGGTGTTATATTTAACAGCAGTGCCAGCACAAGCAAAAATGATATCATTTTCCGTTTCATTCAATCTTCCTTTCATTCCGTGTGTTCTTTGGGATGATTTTTCTTATAGCGAATCTGATTTTGTCTGGCGCGCAGGCGTTTCTCCTGTTTTTTGGCAATGCGCTGCAGGTTAGGCTTTTTGATTCCGGCTGCTTCCAGCGCCCTGGGCCAGGGACCGAAAAAGGATTTTATCCTGCCAGCTGTTTCAGTATCAAAATCGGATTTTCTAGGAAAACGTCCGAGTTCTTCCGCTTTTTGCTGTATTAATTCAATGGCTTGCTCTCTTGTAAATCTGTCCATCATAGATATCTCCAATCTGGCAAAGTGAAATATGTTTTATGAGCTAATATATTTGTGCGAGGATAAGAAAGCTGTAAAGCCTATTTCTCATCATTGCAAAAAAATGCACATTCTTACGGGAAAGATTTGACGCAGATGCCTGTTAAGACATAAATGATAAATCTTTTAACGTAAAAATGTGCAACAAATTTATGTAAGCTCAAAAAACCAAAAGAATGCAACGATTCCATTGGTACTTACAGCAAATGGTTGCACTCTTCCTTACCCAAAAGTGTTTACAGGTTCTTTCTGATTTGGTGCAAAAACCAAATCAAATCGAAGTAACCTTGTTTTACAGCAGGAATTCCGACTTAATGAAATCCGTGGATTTCAAATTACGGTAATGGTGGTTGCGACGGATTTGCACCGAACTTCCCCTTGAATGTTATTGAAAACAACACTGTAAAACAAACGTATTCAATTTCAACAGGATTTTATCATTATAAGGTGGGCTTGTCAAGGTTGATTACCATTCGCGCCATATATCTACCATTCGCTCCAAATTCGGAAATCGGTGAAAAAAGATGTTAGAATGTAAAATTGAAAAGTAATAATATTAAATTCCATGAGAAAGGAAGGAGAACATTCTATGAAAAAAGCGGGACGAAGGGCAAGATTTGCCAGCTACAGGAAAAAACTGCTCTGTGGCATTTTGTGTATGGCAATGCTGTCACAGACAGTCACAGGCTTTTCTGCGGCTCAGACGGCAGAGGAGGAGTATGTATATCTGAAATCGTCAAGGATAGCGCAGGATAAGCTTCCTGACGGTGACTTAATCTATTTGGGAACCGCATCTGCGACGGTGCCAGAGGAAGGTGAATACGCAATCCGGATTTACCGTGAGGGGAATCTGGACAAGAAGGCGTGCGTTGACCTCCACACAGTGGACCTGACAGCCGTTTACGGCGTGGACTATGAACTGAATGAGGAAGACGTGGAGGATTTTGAGAAGACCGATGAGGACAAGTCTATTTTGGAAAAGTATGTCAAGGGGCAGAAGGTTGCCGAATTTGACGGGGACAATTCCGTAGAGGTGTCTCTCGGAGAGCAGGAGGTGGAGGAAGATGCCGCTGCTGCATCAAAAGAGAAAACCGCAGATTCTGAGGCATCAGACAGCGAAAAAGGTAATACGGCCGCTGATACATCATCTCTTGCTGCTATGAAAGAGGAGCAGACCGGAGAGGATACAAGAGAACTGGCAGAGGATACGGATGATGAAGACGCTCAGGGGCTTATGGATGCCATTACGGAGAGTCTGGTGTCAGATGCTATGGAGAACCTGACGCCTTCCAGCATCAGCAGGATTACCTTCGAAAAGGGGGAGAGGGAAAAGACGGTGCGCTTTTCTATCCTGGAAGACGATGAAAGCGAGGGGACGGAAAGTTTTTCTCTGGTGCTGGCGAAACCGGAAGGAGCCGAGATTTACGAAGTCGGTTCTGCCGCCATTACCATTGAAGATGACGAGGAACGGGTAAAATCAGAAGTCTCCTTTTCAAAATCTGAATACCGTTCAGAGGATGGGAAGGTTATCCTTACTGTAAAGAGGACGGGGGCAGATTATTCTGTCTGTGATATGCGGCTCCTTACCAGCGGGGATACAGCAGTTGCCGGCGAGAATTACGAGGAGAAGAATCAAATCCTTTCCTTTGCGCCTTATGAGATGGAAAAGACCATCGAGATGGAGGTCTCCGGCGAAGGAAAATTCCTTGTCCTGCTGTCAGAGCTAAAGGCCTGTACAGAAGGAGAATACATAAAGGCAACTGTCAATATCGCAGAAGAGAAGGCAGAGGAAGCAGGGGGAAAGAGTTCTTCTTCAAAAAGTAGCAAGGCTTCTGCCACAAAAAGCGTGAAGAAGGCTGCACAGAATACAAAGGCGGCATCAAACGAGGAGAAACAGAGATTTGGCATTAGAATTAATAAAAAGGACTATGTCGTTGAGTATACAATGGGGGATGCCACCGGAAAGATTCTGGATGAAGGTTATTCACCGGCAGTTGAGGCAGGGGTTTATTATTTTTCATCAGATGCCGCCCATGGGGGTATTTTCAAATATGGCTATAAGGGTGGTGATTCGTGCAAGACACAGGTGTCAGAATACCATTATGACACAAAGACAACGAACACCATGAATAACAACTATGGTGACCTGAAATATTATAGTACATCAACCTGGAAGAAAGGATGGGCTGCCGCCAAATCAAATGGCAACATTCCGGGTGTATACTATCAGTATCTGACGTCGGACTGGCAGTCTACTTCATCTTTTGGGGGAGGGCAGCTGGCAAAGTTCGTGCTGAATGGTACCAAGAAAAGCGTACCTGGGAAATTTGGCCGGACACAGGATAATGCCGTAATCAAAAATACATCCAATCAAAATTTGACAGCGGAAATCTATGCGGCTGATGAGACAGGGTGGAAGACACCGAAATCATATGTAGAGTTCCGGGGAATCTGCGCCATGTACAGGAAATACAACATTAAGGTAGAGAATCCCTCTGCCCTGACATACTGCGTTGGCTCTGATTCAACACAGTCGATGATACCTGCCAATATAACGGTAAAGTGCGGCGCACAGCCGGACCCGCTTAAAAGTGGTTCCAATACCAGGGATGTATATGTCAATCTAAGTCCGGACGATACCAACTTTGTATTCAGCATCGGCGAGATGTCGCTGAATAACAGGTCAGGAATTTATGGTTATATCAGCGGCTATCAGATTACCCTGGAACCGGGAAAGGAAGAAGACAGGGTTACGCTAAGCTATCCGGAGGATTTTAAAAACTATTTAAAGAATGAGGTGTCAAAAAAGACGCATAATGCAAACCTGGACTTTTCCCAGACTGCTGTGGACGGCGAGATAAAAAAGATTGACAGCAATCTGAATACGGTGCCTTATGATGCTTATTTTTCCGCATGGATTGACAGCGTCCAGAAGGCGGTGAAAAATGACGGAGTGGGCTATCGCCAGGATCTCGTTTTTAAGCCGAAGATGAAATACTATGATGTGAAGGTTGAGGTGCTTTCGGCTACTACCGGGACGGAGACGGTAAAGAATGCGGCACATTTTAAGGATTCTAATCTTAAGACCACGGGGACAAAGACCTATCATGCGGGCGATACGCTGGATTTGTCTGTTTCCTGTGATGATACGGACACGTACACAGTAGTCGGTTATGAGGTCTCTGAAGACGGGGGTATCACCTATAATACAATCAGGAATAGCAGCAGTTTATTCCTGCAATACGATAAAAAATACAAAATCCGGCCTGTTGTCACAGAGAACAGCAATGCCGTGGAGATACGTTTCACCGGGGATGCAAAAAACCGATTTGAAATCGAGGGTCTGATTTCCCAGGATAAGCTGAAGGGTACGGAGTTTGAGGGGAAGAATATCCTGAACTTAAACCCGAATGAAAAGACGGTAAAGAAAATGGCAGAGCCTAATCCGGGGCAGGAATATACGGTGCGGGTACTGGTTAAGAGTGAAGATAGTACCTATGCTTACCGGCCCACCATCCGGCCAAAATCGGGCAACACCACCTATACCACGCAGTATTACTCCTTTGTGGCGGCGGGGCAGCCATCAGACAATGTGATAGAGGTGGGGGTTTCCAAGGTAAAGAAGTCTGATTTAAAGAAGTATAGGGTCAAGGGGACGCTGCTCTCTGATATTGCCCCCATCAGGCAGAACGGGCTGGCGGTAAAGAAGCTTCCGGTTTCCGGCTATACTTTGTCGGTTGGGACAGGGACACAGAGCACAAGTACAAACAAGGCAACGGGAGAAACCACGACAATGCCTGACAGCACTCTCTCTACCACAGGGGAAGACGGCGAATATATCTTAAGCGGCATCACCGGCGTGGCGGGAGACACCATACCGGTTCTCATCAGCAATGGCATTGTCAATGGACAGGTGGTGGATGTGGTGCTTTCTGACGGCATTCAGGATTCGGACGGGTCGAATCTGGTAAAGCCGGCGAGTACGGAAATTTCCTATCCTTACGGTGCACCTCAGGTCACAAGTATTGATTACACCTATGACAAGAAGGAGAATATACAGAAGCAGGGTGGGAATACCGCCTGTTCCGTACATATTTATGATGACACCTTTACGATAACAGCCACGGTGGACAGAGCCGGGAGGACCATAAAAGAGGCTGTCTTTACGGTGTATCATTATGGACAGAGCGATTCCTATGATGAATACCGCGTGGCTACGGATTCCTCGAATCCCAATGTCTATGAGTGCCGTATACCGAAGATGCCGGAGAACTTCCACAATGGGGATGGAATCAAGATACATCTGGTAGATGCCGGAAACCATACACTGGATGTAGGGAAATATGATGAACATGGAAACCCGATTACAGATGACGAGGGGAATTTCGTGCAGGGACAGGAACTTGCCATCGAATATCCTGACAGGGATACCGGACTGACCTTCTATACGGAGAATGAGCTGCTTGCCCCGCAGTCATATGATCTGGAAAATTCACCGGCAGCCGATGTACCGCTGATTGGAAGTGCAACGGGGAATACCAGCTCCGGTCTGCTGACCTTTGGCAAGACAAACTGGGCGGGTAATACGGGGTACACCCTGCAGATTGGTGTAGATGCCTTGATAAATCAGACGCCGGGACTGACGACAGAGGATAAGCTAAAGGGGTATCAGAAACTGCATAATACAGCCCAAAAGGTGGCCAATATAAATGCAAAGGCAGATGAAATCATACTGAGTCAGGAAAACCAAGCTAAAAATGCAGAAGAGATCCTTAACGGACTAAGGGATGATCCTAATGTATACGATTTTCAAATCCAAAATTTGCAAAAACAAAAACAGGATGCGCAGGATACCGTTGATATAATAAGAAATGATGCAACTGCCAAGGCAAAAGATGCAAAGGCAGGTATGAATAAGAACAGTATGTGGAGTGTTGACGTAGCGCTTGTGCTAGCCTTTGATTTTGTCTGGAACCCAGAGAAGGACGACTATGTATTTTCCTGCGGTACGGTTGCCATAGGCGGAACCTTCACCTTTAACAAGACAGCATACACAGTAATATATGCGGTTCCCGCATTTATCAATTTTACCGCAACCATGCAGGCGAATGTCACAATTTCCTATACAACGAAGGAAGGTCAGGCAGCACTTGCTTCCGGAGACTTTGACAGTTATGTGGGGAATTTAGCGGACAGGCTTTCTGATCCAAAGTCAAACATGTCCCTGATGTTTTCCGGAAAGGTGCAGGTGGGCGTCGGTATGTGCGGTGTACTCTCGGCAAGGGGATATGCGTCCATCAAGCTGCAGTTTGACATTCCGCTGACGGAGAATATATCACAAGGCGGCTTCCTGATTAATGGAACTGGCGGTGTGGGCTTTGACCTGCTGATTATCTCAATTAATTTTGATATTGTGAATGCAACTTACGGTACTGGTACGCTGAAAAATAAGACGAAATTTGATTTCTTTGGAGGATTGCTTCAAGTAGACAGTAAGAGCAAAAAGAAAGCGGCAGGTCTGACCACCTCCGAGGAGGATACGCTTCTGGGGACAATCGGTGAAAGTGAAAGAGTCGTGATGCATCCGTATTCTGGCGGAACTTCCGATATGAGCAGCTTTGGCAGGAGCGGACGCAAAAGAGCAACGCTGACGCCCACGTCTGTCACAACATTGCTTGAAAATGCCGCAGAACGGACCCGCCCACAGATTATATCCCTTGGCGGTGACAAAAAAATGATTGTCTTTCTGGCAAACCGGGCAGGCGGCGGGGAATATGATACGGCGCTTTATTACTCCGTCTTTGACGGCAGTAAATGGTCAGAGCCAAAAACCGTTGCAGAGGATGGCACAACAGATTCCACACCGGATATCCTGAAAGTGGGAAATAAGATTGTTATTGCATGGGCAGATGCGGGCAGAGCCTTCACAGAAAAGGACAGTGCCATGGATAAGCTGGGCTCATTTGGAATTTCTGTTGCTGTGTATGATATTGACAGCAGCCAGATGGGACAGGAGGTCTCCCTGGTGAATGACGAATACTTCAACCTGTCACCGGAGCTTAATGTTGACGGTACGAAGTTCTACTGCAGTTATATGAAGCGTGACCTGTCAAAGCTTAAAAAGGAAGAGGATTTAGTGGATTTTACCAAGTCCTATTCTACCATGGCATATGTGACATATGATTATAAGAACAGTAAAAAGGAAGCAGAAAAACTGATTTCCATCAAGCATGATACGATTACAGATCCTCTTGTCATGGACTATACGGCATGCACTACGGTAGTAGATGGTGATACCTATATGCTCTCCACTTATACGGTGGATGAGGACAAAGACCTGAATACCAACGGGGACAGGGAACTTTTCCTTGAGATTGCAAATCTGACGGAGGATAGAAGCTATTATCCGATTCAGATTTCCCATGATATGGTATCGCAGGGAAATCCCAAACTTACGGATATCGACGGTACAGTATATCTCACCTGGCTTGAGGACGGATATATATTCCGGCTGCTGGATGCTTCTGACCTTGTGGAAGCGTTGTTTGACGAGACGGACACCGTTGTTGAGGTGAGTGCAGACGAGGGAGAGGGCACAGAGACATATACCATTGACAAATCAAAGTATATTAATGGTTATATGACAGAGCAGAATGAAAACAAAGACTGGTATAAGAAGACGGCGGAAGATCTTGACATGGACAGTAAGTACTATGAGGACAGTATTTATGAAGAGCTTTATGAGGGAAATCTTCGTGCCGAATCCGCTAATTTCAGCCAGAATGAGGACATCCAGACCAGCGTTGGCGAATACAAGCTGGTGACAAATGGTGATGACATCTATATCTTCTTTACCAATGCCGCATCCGAGGAGGACTCGGCAGGCGTTGAGATTTATGGTGTGCGGTATCAGAGGAACCTGCAGGATGACAGTAATGCCGACGAGTCGGATACCGGTGATTCATCTGGCGGTATTCAGAACGAAGATGAGCTATGGGGCTTTGGAAAAGCCGTACAGATTACGCATGCCGGCAGTGTGATTGATGAGCTTGACCTGTATATGACGGAGGATAGCCGCGTCCATGCCGTTTCAAACTGCTTTAGCCAGTGGATTGATGAGGCGGGGCAGATTCAGTATAGCAAAAACAATCTTGTAGAGATTGACTTTGAGACAAAAAATTCACTGGAGGTACGGAATGGAACCATTAACCTTCCGGGACAGCTTGTGGCAGGACAGACAGACCGGATTTCCTTTGATGTGGAAAACACAGGCCTTCTGACGTCAAAGGGTTTTGACTATGAGGTGGTACAGATTGCAGACGGGAAGGAGACAGAGATTGCAAGCGGCCATGAGGATGTTTCCCTGATTGCAGGAGAAAGCGTGGGTATTTCGGTACCATGGACCGTTCCTGAAAAAATTTCCGCTACACAGATTAAGGTGACGGTGACGGAGACGGGGGTTGACAACAGTACCCCATATACCACGAACTGTACTGTGCCATATAAGAGCAACCTGATTTTTGGAGATGTAGAGGTTCTCTGGGAGGGACAGACACCATATGTAAAGACAACGGTTAAGAATATCGGAAACGCTGCTTCTGTGGCATATACCGGTGAGCTTCGTGCAATGGATGACGACGGCAAGGAGACTAAGATTTATCAGACCTTTGACCTTCCGGCACTGGCTTCGGGAGAGGAAAAGACGGTTGAGCTTCCATTTACTCCTAAGACCGGTGACTTTAACAGCCTGGGCATCATCAAACTGACGGTGAAGGTCATGGATGGCAGCAAACTGGTGAATCAGACATATACACAGCTTGTTTCCTCTCTTCCGGTCTGTGCACAGATTAATGATGGAAAGACGGTTGAGCTGAAGGTGAACGGAAAGGCAAAGCTTAAGACGGTGGCAGCACCATGGAATGGCATTGCCGGAGAAGTAAAATATTATTCTTCCAATGCAGCTGTGGCATCGGTAGGTGATGACGGACAGGTGGTTGGTACAGGAACCGGAGGAGCGACCATCTACGCATATTATCCGAAGACAGGCATTACCGCTTCTATTCCGGTAAAGGTGTCGGATTCAGGGAGTGGCTCAGCGGAAGCTACCAGCAAGCTGAAAGCTTCCAAGACCTCTGTTGTGATTGCACCCGGAAAGACAAAGGCAGTGAAGTTTACTGCGACAAAGGACGCCTCCGCATCCAAGGCTGCTTCGGTGAAGGCATCGATTTCTAACAAAAAGGTGATTTCAAAGGCGGTGATAAGCGGAAGCAAGGTTAAGATTACAGCAGCAAAGAAAGCGAAAAAAGGAATGTCGGCAAACGTCACCCTGAAATCTGTCAATGCAGCCGGAAAGACGGTAAAAGCAAAGATTAAGGTTACAGTGATGAATAAGACAAAGAAGCTGAAAGCGATGAAACAGACGCTGCAGCTTAAGAAGGGCAAGAAGGGAAAGATTACCCTGAAAGTCACTGCCCAGAATAACAAAAAACCTACAACCGATACGGTCAAGGTAGTTTCTGACAACGTTTCTCTTGTAAAGCGTTCTGTAAAGAAGGGCAAGATTGTTCTTACATTGAAAGGGAAAAAGAAGGGAACGAAGAAAGCAACCATAAAGGTCGGTTCTAAGAAAGTAAAGATTAAGGTAACAGTAAAATAATCGTATTTATCATACAAATGCAGGAGGAGCAGAAATGCTCTTCCTGTTTTTTACCATTCGCGCCATATATGTACCATTCGCACCATATATTTGCCATTCGCACTAAATTAGGAGACGGTCAGGAAAAAATGTGTTATAATTGTAGATATTACCATGTTGGCGCAACAGGTATGTAATAAGGAGGAAAGAATGTATCAGCGAAACGAACGTTTACTGAATGCGAAAATCCATC
>CAZSGT010000016.1:9179-13072 GCA_964606215.1 uncultured Lachnospiraceae bacterium | reverse complement strand
GATAGGATATTTACTATACATTCTGGAGAGTATCCCGGCTGCGCCACACCTTTTCATGAGGAGGTTTACAGTATGGGGATGCAGGGACATAAAAATAATAGAGGTTCCTTTACGGTAGAAGCAGCGTTGGCTGTTCCCATATTCTTTTTTGCCGTTCTTGCATTTTTATATCTGCTCCAATGGCAGCAGGTGTTTGAACAGATAGAATATGGTCTGGTTGAGACGGCAAGGGAAAGCAGTCAGTATGCATATATGGCAGATGAAGAGATGAATACAATTGGAAGCAGTTTATATTTGCACACATTATTTGGACAGTATTGCAAGCTGGACAATGTGTCATTAGTTGATTCTTCTTATCTGGATGAAGATGACGAGATAAAAGTTGTTGCAAATTATAATTTTGTACTTCCCATACCGATTCTTCAAATGAAACCGGTTTCCATGAAACAGCAAATTGTTACCAGGGGATTTACTGGCCGGAGTATGTCAGGGAAAGAGAACGATAATCAGGCAGGGGATGTTGTTTATATGACGGAGACGGGGAAAGTATACCACACAAACCGGATGTGTACACATTTACAGTTAAAAATACAATCGGTCTATATGTCAGCGGTGGAAAATATGCGGAACAGCTCCGGGGCAAAATATAAAGCCTGTGAGCGATGTGTGGGTGAAGCAATAGATGGAGGGACCAGCGTTTATGTGGCAGATTATGGCGACAGATATCATATTCGGCGAGATTGTTCCGGGTTAAAGCGAACAATATATGAAAAAACGCTGGAGCAGGTGCAGGGTATGCCAAAATGCAAGAAATGTAAATAGAAAAAATGTCTTTGCTAAAGTTAAGATATTTTCAGGTACAGGAGAGATGAGGTGAAATATGGTACAGTGGATGGTTGGGGTGTTTATATTAATATGTGGAATTCAGGATATACGAAAAAAACAAATATATGTTTATCCAGTAGTATTGACGGCGGTTGCGGTGATGGTATATCAGATTGCCGCCAGAGGACTTTCGGTTTCCAATTGGCTGGGAGGTCTGGCGGTAGGAGGCGCATTGTGCCTGATTAGTATAATTTCAAAGGGGCAGATTGGACTGGGGGATGGGATGTTGTTTTGTCTGACAGGATTGACGGTTGGATTTGGAGGCAATATACAGATATTGTTTTATAGCTTTTTATTTGCGGCAGTGGTATCGGGATACTTGATGTTTATACGTCACAAAAGTAGAAAATATACCCTTCCCTTTGTGCCATATTTATTTCTGGGATATTGTCTGGTGACTGCCTATGGTTTGTAAACGGGTGCAGGCTGGATTTACGGTGGAAGCTTCATTTATTATGCCGCTGGTATTTTATATTATTTTTGCACTGTTGTATGTGGCATTTTATCTATACGATATGACCGTTTTACAGGGGTGTCTGGCGGAGAGTGTATGGGAACAGGATGTGCAGGAAGGGTATTTGTTTTCGACTGGACAGAAGAAGCAGGAAAAGCAGGACATAGAGGATAGATTTATAGAAAAGGCAGCACGTTCTTTTCATGTCATGGAGATAGAAAATATAAAAGTATCTGCGGAAATGTTGTATTTCCAGATAGAAGTATCCGTGCGCCTGCATATAACGCTGCCAGGAAGCAAAGTGTTTTTGTGGGGTCCCACCAGTAAGAAAATAGTCACATATAAACGAAAACGAATTTGTCCAATGGAATTTGCCAGAGCATATAAGGGAATTGGGGAAGTAATCACCGAGGCAAAGGGAGCCAGTGAGGCAGAAAAACGCCGGGAAGGTACAAAAGCGGATGCAGAAAAAAAGTAAAGAATATCTGAAACTAGGAGGGATGTCCATGGAAATATCTTATGAGGGAGATGCCAGTCATAGATATATGCGGATACCTGCAGCTTACGAATATGGAAATCACTATGCTGTGCGGATGCTGATGGAAAACCGTATAGACGGACTGTTAAAAATGCAGATGCAGACAATAGATAACGAGACGGCATTTTGCTATGACGTGACAGAATATTTCAGTGTAAAAGAATATTGTGAAGACAAAGAAGTCGGTTTTTTGCTGGTGGATTCCCTGTATACCCAGATTGTAAATATGGTAGAACAGGGGAGGGAATATCTGCTGCCGGATATCCATTATCTTTTTGCACCGGATACCATATTTTTGAGAGAAGGCAGAGATGGATTGTGGAATGTGGGGGCAGCCTATCATATAGGACAGCATGTGGATTTGGGATGCCAGATGCTTGGACTTACAGAATTTATGATGGAGCATGTGAACCATAAAGATAAAAAGGCAGTGCAGTTGGTATATGGCATATATGGATTGCTGCGGGAGGAGGGATGTACCTTAAATCGCATAAAGGAATATATGGACACATGCAGGGAAGCGTCTGCAGAAGTCTCGCAGGAACATGTACTGCCCAGAGAATTGCAGACGCCGGATAAAGAAATGGTGGAGGGGTTTGCACAGGATTTGGAAAAGATAAAAGCGGTCAACAAATGGAATGCCACCATCACCGTGGCAAGCGCGCTGGGAATGGTGGCGGTAATTGCAATTCTGGCATACTATGGTAATTTATCCTTTCAAAGACTGATGATAGCAGTCGTAGGCGCTATAGCTGCCGAACTTGTGATTTGTGGTCTGGTATTAAAGGATTAACGGAAATGCCCCCTAATCCGACAGAGAGTCTGCTGCCTCCGAGGGCTCTATAATATCGTAAGTTAAACATTTATAGGCGTTCCCGTAACCGTCGTGGATAATTTGAATATCTACCTGCCGGTTCTTTTGCAGTGAGATTTCATATTGAGTGTATTCTCCCTGCTCATAGGCAAAGTCGGTTGCGTTATCCAGGTAATGGATATAGTGTCCAGTAACGCTTTTGTCGCTGGAAACATATATTTCAAAGTGCATGCTATCCATAGTTTTCTCTCCCACATACTGCTGTGCGGGATAGGTAGGAAGTATGGAGCCTGCTTTTACGAACAATGGACAGGTATCCAGAGGGGCATGGTAGAGATAGTGGGCATTTCCGGCATACTCCCGGTGGTTCCAGTAGTCAATCCAAGTGCCTTCCGGCAGATATACCAGCCGGTATTCCTGTCCCTGATTTACCACTGGAGCGACCAGAAGCTGTTCACCAATCAGGAACATATCATTGCATTCCAGAATATTTTTATCCTGTTCATAGTGGAGTGCCAGAGGACGCATAATGGGCAGACCGGTCTGTGTGTGTTCCCAGAATAAATCGTAATAATAGGGCAGTAATTTGTAGCGGAGATTTACATATTTGCGGTAAATGTCAATGGTTTCCCTATCGAAGGCAAAGGGTTCCTGTCTGCGTGTCAGTTTGGCGCTGTGATTGCGGAAAAGAGGAGAAAAGCATCCGACTTCCACCCAGCGGCAAAGCAATTCCTTGGTGGTATGGGAACCAAAGCCTCCGATATCTGTTCCGGCAAAACATATTCCGCTCATTCCCAGATTGCACAGTTGTGGAATTGCCATTTGCAAATGCGCCCATATGCTATGATTGTCTCCAGTCCATACACAGGCGTATTTCTGGGAACCGCTGTAACATGCTCTGGTTATAACAAAGGGACGTTTTTTGTCGTATTTTTTCAGACCTTCATAGGTTGCTTTTGACATGAGATGTCCGTATACATTGTGAATTTCACTGTGTTTCCATGTGGTATCTCCGGCGGCAAAGCATATATCATCTGGAAGAGGTCCGCGGAAACTGGCTGGCTCGTTCATGTCGTTCCATACCCCACGAATGCCCCGGTCAAGGAGGCGTTTTTGTAAACTGCCCCACCAGGTGCGGACAGCAGTATCGGTAAAAGCAGGAAAAACGGAATCACCAGGCCATACAACATTTTCGTATACGT
>CAZSGT010000016.1:0-9169 GCA_964606215.1 uncultured Lachnospiraceae bacterium | reverse complement strand
GTATACGTCACCCTGTGCATCCGCGGCGAAATAGTGGTCTCGGATACCGGCGTCGTACACATCATAGCCGGGCTCCACTTTTACACCGGGGTCGATGATGGTAACCAGTTTAAAGCCGTTTTCCGACATTTGTCCCGCGAGAGAATCGCCGTCGCCGTAAAGGGTTTCGTTCCAGGTGAATACTTTATAAGCGTCCATATAGTCGATATCCATATGAATGCAGTCGCAGGGAATCTGCTCATTCCGGAAGGTATCTGCCAGAGAAAGAATTTCTTTGGCAGAGTTATAGGACCAGCGGGATTGGTGATAACCCAATGTCCACATCTGGGGCAGTGGTGCGCGTCCTGTGAGCCGGGTATATTCTTTAAGAATGTCTGCCATGGTGTCGCCGCCCAAAAAGTAGTAATCGTAAGGCCCCTGCTCTGCACGGATGCAGTAATATTCAGTACTTTCGTATCCCATATCAAAATAAGTGCGGTTCTGGTTATCGAAAAATATACCATAGTTTCCAGCCGCACTGTGGGCGATGAAAAATGGAACTGATTTATACATGGATTTAAAGGTAGGGATTTCCAGCTGTGGGTCAGGGTTGTCCGTGTTCCACATCATATACTCATATCCCCGTTTGTTGAGATACCCGGTCTTATCTCCCAGTCCATAAAAATAAGTGGATGAATCCATTTGTTTCAATATGGTTGTGGAGGACTGGGAAGAAGTTTCCTGAATCTGGTGTCCTTCCATGGCTACAAGTGCAAGTTCCTCCTGGGACAAAGCCTGGGCGGTTACCCTGTCACCCCGGTAGTCTGCCAGCAACAGAGTACCCCGGTGGTCATAAATATCCATTTTCAAATCCGGAGACACACGCACATCCAGATAAGAGGTGGTAATCTGTAAACCGGAGTGTTCCAAAGGATTTACACAAAAATCTGTGTAATATGGGGGCAGGGTTTCAATGGCAAAAGAAACATGATTTTTATCGGCTGTTCGGCAAATGCGCATGGTAGCTTCTGAAAAAAACTGAATCGTATAGTTTTCAGCATCCGACTGGATACATATCTCGGCGGGTAAAACAGTATAGGTCAGTGTTTGTTTCATGACAGTGCTCCTTTCAGTTATACATGAAGTATAACAAAGGAAAATCCTCTTTTCAAGTTTCAAACATGACGGGTTCATCGATAAATTCTGTCTTTATGACGATACAGGGATAAGTGATGGCAGAGGAACGTTCCTCTTCGCTTGCAGGTCCTTTCAGGGTAGTTTTCATATGTATGCCGGAATCGGTTTGAAGAAGATGGTCTACGACAATGCTGAACCCACCGGAATCCTTAGTGCCATATCCCACACAAAGATACAGGTTTTCACCATCGGAATAAGTGAATTTAAATATGTCTTTCTTTTTAGATTCCAGCATTTTAGAGAGCTCTTCTGGATAGTCAATTTCCTTGACAACAGTAAAATCCAGTTTTTGTGAATTTTCTTCGTCGATTTTTTTTGTGGTGCCACAGCCAGCCAAAAGGAGTGTGGTTAAGAAGAATAAAATGGATAATTTCAAAAAAGATTTTATTTTCATGGCACAAACCTCAAAATGATTTGTATAAATATATGTGCCAGATTGGAAAAAATGCGGAGAAACTTGTAAAGTATCCAGATACGTCCATCATCCCGGACAGCCTGTTAAAATGGCATGCCCGGGACAGCATGGACAAAGATATACTTATATTAAACCCTGAATGTCAATATTTTCGCCTTCAAGACCAACGTGGGCACCCTCGCCCGCTTCGGAAGAATCTGGATGTGCCAGCAGCCATTTGTTCTTTGCCCAAAGATATCCATCTTCTTTATTTTTTACAGTCAGTGCAGGTTTTTCTTCGTTGGTGAACTTTGGAAGAACAATAACCACACGGAATCCCTCTCCGGCTTTAGCGCTGCATGGTGCGTAGTGCAGGGTTGTAGCATAAAGTTCAACGGCGGTTCCTTTCGGACAAAGGAATGCCTGAACCTTGGAAGTGTCATATTTACCGTCCACAATATCCTGCTGGCGTCCTAAAAGCAAGATGATATCATCTGCAGCAATGTCAATTTCGCTGTCCCGGTGATATTCAAAGCAGTTTAATTTTGTGTTTGTACCGTTACAGTAGCCTACCTGTATTGGCATACCACCATATACATTTACCTGCAAATCTTCAAAGGCTGAAACGGCTTCTAATTTCTGGTCGGATGGAACGTATACGACGCCGTCTGCAGGCTTTGGTGTGGATGATTCTAACTGTGCAAGTAAGCCGGCAAAATCGTAACCGTCCACAATACGTCCAAATGTTTTAAATGTTTCATCTGTTACAGACTGAATTGTAATACCCATAAAAGATTCCTCCTTGAAATATGTTTTTGCTAAAAAGTTAGTATTATTTTATAGCATTGCCGACAATCTGTCTACGGAAAAATGCTTGACACTGCCTGCTTTCTCAATATAATTAAAGATATATGTTTTGTATCGGTTAAGGTTAAGTACAGTAGAATGGAGGATTCTTATGAAAAAAATATATTTAGCGGCGGCATGTATACTGTTGGCAGGGCTGACGGCATGTGGGAACAAATGCGACATTCCGGATTCTCCTGATAAAACGGAAATATCCGAGCCTACGGCAAAGGTGTCTGAAAGTACTTCCAATCCGGGTTACGAGATACATAAGGCGACTTCCAGTGTGCAGGATGCATCTACGGAAGCCGGAGAAACCCTTGCGACACTGCATGTGAAAGACTATGGAGATATAACAGTTAAGTTTTTTCCAAATGAGGCTCCAAAGGCGGTGGAAAATTTTATTACTCACGCAAAGGAAGGATATTATGACGGCACGATATTTCATCGGGTAATATATGATTTTATGATTCAGGGCGGCGACCCGGCAGGAGATGGTTCCGGTGGCGAAAGCATTTGGGGCACAGATTTTGAGGATGAGTTTGCGGAACAGCTGGTGCCCATACGGGGGGCTTTGTGTATGGCAAACTCTGGCGCTGATACCAATGCAAGCCAATTTTTTATCGTACAGACAACAAACACAAATGAAGAGATTTTTGATAAATTTGAATTAACAAAAGAACAGGAACAAAAGTTTTTAGATAATGGTGGAACGCCTTGGCTTACCAATGCACATACAGTGTTTGGACAGGTGGTGTCCGGCATGGATGTGGTCGATGCCATTGTTCAGGTGGAGACCAGTGTAAACGATATGCCGCAAGAAGATGTAGTGATTGAAAATATTACGATTGAAGATGCAAAGTAAAAAGTTAAATACCCTACGGGCGTGCTGGGATGGTGCAAAATGATTTGCACCATCCCAGTTTTGTCTTCAAGGATTAGAGTGTCAAAAGGGTGCTTTGCAACCTAATCCTTCAAACAAATAAATTATAGGTTACGCAATCTCAATGTCCTGGAAAAATACGGGAAGCTTTTCCCGGAATAATTTATAAATCATTGTTGCCACCTGCTGCATCTGGGGATGTGCCTGGGAACTGCAGCGAAGTCTGCAAAAATGCCGCCATTCACGAAGGTTCATGGTGACGACGATTTCTGTTTTCAGGGAGTTGGGAAGAACGGAACGCGCTTCCTCGGGAGAAGCTCCCAGCTTTAACAGCTGAAAATAGGATTCTTCCGCCTGATTCATAGCGTTTTTCCATACCTCAAATTTCTGGGAATCCGTTGTCTTTGACAAATCATAGGAAAAACCGGAGGATAAATCGATAACGGTAATCTGATTGCCAAAGGCGTCTCCGGAATAGTTGCAATATCTGGTGCTTTCCTGCGTGTAACTTCCCAGGCGGTGCCGGACAATTTCATGTGTAATACCTCTATCACAAGTAATGCGGACGCTGACAGATTCGTGTTCAATTACGGACTCATGTCCCCGGCGCAGAAGTCCGGATATAAAACGTTCTGCGGAGTCATCGGTAATGGCATCTTCGCTTTTATAGCAGACACGTCCAATGCGCTCAATTTTTTGAATAATTGTGCTGTAATCGTCCAAAGAAACGATTTCAACAGCTGGTTCTGTAATTTTCATGGCAAAACCTCCCCTGCACGTTTTGTGTATTATAAGCTGGCTCGCGAAGCGTGTCAGCCTTTGTCTGTTTATAGTATAGTAAGAAATTCCCTTCTTGACAAGGCGTTTTAGCGTGTTATAATAAAAAATAACACGGTGAAGAGACGAGTACGTTGTGAAACATTACAGAGAGAGATGCATTTGCTGGAAGCATTTTAATGGGAAGCAGCCGAAGACTACCTCTGAGTGGCCCCAATCCGGTCCGGTGATTCCGTTATCATCAAAATGAAGAGGCAATTTTATTGCAACGAGGGTGGAACCGCGAGCGAATATACTCGTCCCTCCTGGATACACAGGTATCCGGGAGGGACGTTTTTTACTGTATAGGAAACTTATTGTTTCCTATACAGTAAAAACACTCCGTGAAGAGCGCACTGCGGCGGTTAGGAATATGTTGCTTATGCAACCCGCCGCAGGCGGAGAGTTTCGCAAGCGAAACTCTTTCTTGCAATATAGGAAATTTCTCAATAAAATACTCCCGGAATTGTTTTTTAAGAAATGGAGGCAGAAAAATGAAAATCACATTGAAAGACGGAAGCGTTAAAGAGTATGGACAGAGCATGTCTGTCATTGATATTGCAACAGATATCAGTGAGGGGCTGGCGCGCATGGCGTGTGCCGGCGAAGTGAATGGTAAAGTCGTGGACTTGCGTGAGATGGTGGAAGAAGACTGTGAGCTAAACATTCTCACCTTTAACGATGAGGGGGGTAAAGCGGCATACCGGCACACCACATCCCATGTGCTGGCGGAGGCGGTAAAACGTCTGTATCCGGATGTAAAGCTGGCAATCGGACCGTCCATAGATACGGGATTTTACTATGACTTTGATATTGAAAGCTTTAACAGGGAGCAGTTGGACGCCATTGAAAAAGAGATGAAAAAAATCATCAAGGAGGGTGCAAAGCTGGAAAAATTCACACTTCCCAGAGACGAAGCCATTGCCTTTATGAAAGAGCGTCAGGAACCTTATAAGGTAGAGTTGATTGAAGATTTGCCGGAGGATGCAGTGATTTCCTTCTACAGACAGGGTGAGTTTGTGGATTTGTGTGCGGGTCCCCATCTGATGAGCACAAAGTCCATCAAGGCATTTAAGCTGATTTCTTCTTCAGGTGCATACTGGAGGGGAAGCGAGAAAAATAAAATGCTTACCCGTGTATATGGTACGGCGTTCACAAAAAAATCAGATTTGGAGGAATATCTGGCATATCTGGAAGATGTGAAAAAACGGGACCACAATAAACTTGGACGGGAGATGGAGCTGTTTACTACCGTGGATGTTATTGGGCAGGGACTGCCATTGCTTATGCCAAAGGGCGCGAAGATGATTCAGAAAATGCAGCGCTGGATTGAGGATTTGGAGGACAAAGAATGGGGATATATCCGCACCAAGACCCCGCTGATGGCAAAATCTGATTTGTATAAGATTTCTGGTCATTGGGACCATTACACGGACGGTATGTTTGTGCTGGGAGATGAGAAGGTGGATAAAGAGGTATTTGCCCTCCGTCCCATGACCTGTCCGTTCCAGTACTATGTATATAAGGCAACACAGCATTCTTACAGGGATTTGCCGTTGCGCTATGGCGAAACCTCTACACTGTTTCGTAATGAGGATTCCGGCGAGATGCATGGTCTGACCCGTGTGCGTCAGTTCACCATTTCCGAGGGTCATTTGATTGTCCGTCCGGACCAGATGGTGGAAGAGTTTAAAAAATGTATTGCGCTGGCAAGGCATTGCCTGCAGACATTGGGCGTGGAGGAAGACGTGACCTATCATCTTTCCAAGTGGGATCCGGATAACCGGGAGAAATATATTGGGGAACCGGAAGTGTGGGAAGAGACAGAGCAGCATATGCGTGACATTATGAATGAATTGGAAATTCCCTATGTGGAAGATGTGGGAGAGGCAGCATTTTATGGTCCGAAGATAGATATCAATACGAAGAATGTGTACGGCAAAGAGGACACCATGATTACCATTCAGTGGGACGCCCTTCTGTCCGAGCAGTTTGACATGTATTATATTGACCAGAACGGAGATAAGCAGAGACCAGGTATCATTCACCGGACTTCCATGGGATGTTACGAGCGTACGCTGGCATGGCTGATTGAAAAATATGCAGGCAAATTCCCTACATGGCTGTGTCCGGAGCAGGTGCGCGTGCTTCCGATTTCTGAGAAATATGCGGATTATGCAAACAAGGTACTGGCAGAGCTTAAGAAAAATGATATTGATGCGGACATCGATAACCGTTCCGAAAAAATTGGCTACAAGATTCGCGAGGCACGTCTGGCAAAAGTGCCATACATGCTGGTAGTTGGAGCAAAAGAGGAGGAAGAGGGAAAGGTTTCCGTGCGCAGCCGTTTTAAAGGAGATGAAGGACAGCAGGAGCTTTCAGCCTTTATCGATGCCATTTGCAGGGAAATCCGCACAAAAGAGATTCGCAAGATTGAAGTCGAGGAGCAGCAGTAAAATGGAGGCTGGCAGCATGAGTACAGGTCTGGAAATACTGAAACGTGATATAAAAGACTGGTATAAGGGAGTGCTGGCGGCGGCGCTTATGCTTCTGTTATTAAATGTGGTATTCGGGCAGGTTTGTCCCATGGTGTTGTTCTGTGGACTGCCCTGTCCGGGATGCGGCATTACCAGAAGTCTTGTCTGTTTTTTTACGGGACATTTCAGAGAGGCATTTATGATGAATCCCTGTGTATATCCGTTTCTTGCCTATGTGGCGGCAGTAGCGTTTTACAGATACGTTATACAAAAGCAGATGAAATTTAATAACATCTGTGTTATGCTACTAGTGTTAGTTTGTACGGTGGTATATGCATACAGGATGCTCATGTGGTTTCCAGACAGGGAACCCATGGTGTATTATTCCAGGAATGTATTGGCTGTACTGAAACAAATTTGGAGTTTGCGTTGAGAAGGAGGAGACGATGGACAGCAATAATTTTGAGGGTAATGATTACGGAAGCAGCTATGGAAACAGCCAATCCGGAAATGCAGGTTCTGGAACCAACCAATCCGGAAACAGCAGTGCCGGAAATACTTCCAGTCAGCCCAGGGAATCCTATTATCAGGATGATATAGTATATACTGGCGGGCAAAATAGCGGTCAGAATACATATGGCGGGCAGGGGCAGTATAACAGTCAAGGGCAATATAACGGTCAAGGACAGTATAACAGTCAGGGGCAATATAACGGTCAAGGACAGTATAACAGTCAAGGGCAATATAACGGTCAAGGGCAATATAACGGTCAAGGACAGTATAACGGTCAAGGACAGTATAACGGTCAAGGACAATATAACGGTCAAGCACAGTATGGTGGCCAGAGTCAATATGGCGGTGGCAGACAATATAATAACCCGAATCAGTATGGCAGAGGACAGTATAATAACCCGAACCAGTATGGCGGAGGACAATACAATAGACCGGACCAGTATGGTGGTGGGCAGTATAATAACCTGTTCCAGCAGTCTTACTATGAAGAACCCTTGACGGTAGTACAGTGGGTGTTGACACTGCTGATTTTGTTTATACCGTGTGCAGGTACAATAATAGCGTTGATGCGGGCATTTGGAAGCGGAGAAAACGAGACAAAGAGAAATTTTTCTCGTGCATTTTTGATTTTTGAAGTGATTGTGATAGTTTTGTTTTATATCTTTTCAATCTTGATCGCTGCGGCGGGGGGAGCATATCGGTGATAAAAGAACTATCAAAAAACACTTGACACGGTAATGGTATCATGATATGATATCTACTGTTGTGAAAAAGAAAAGCAGAGTTATCCACTCTCACCTTGGCACGACTGAGCGTGACCCGGGTCATAATAGTACTTTTATAGATTTGTTATGTTTATTTTAGTGGATATCTTTGCGGATATCCACTATTTTTACTGTATGGAGGTGCAGGACAATTAGCGATTTAATGATTAATGAGAGGATTCGCGACAAAGAAGTTCGCGTCATCGGAGAAGATGGGGAACAGTTAGGGGTTATGTCTTCCAGGGAAGCGTTAAAGCTTGCCAGAGAGGCAGAGTTGGATTTGGTGAAGATTGCACCAACAGCGAAACCACCGGTTTGTAAGATTATTGACTACGGCAAGTACAAGTATGAGCAGGTGCGCCGTGAGAAGGAAGCAAAGAAAAAGCAGAAAACCATGGAGATAAAGGAAGTCCGTTTATCACCGAATATTGATGTCAATGATTTAAATACCAAGGCAAACCAGGCAAGAAAGTTTATCGCTAAGGGAGATAAGGTAAAAGTAACGCTCCGTTTCCGTGGACGAGAGATGGCGCATGTAAATTACAGCAAGCAGATTCTGGATTCATTTTGTCAGAAGTTAGAGGATGTTGCTGTTGTGGATAAGCCGCCAAAGATGGAAGGAAGAAGCATGGTAATGTTTTTAACAGAAAAACGTTAGACCATAGATATTTATTTTAAGGAGGAATTTTGATATGCCAAAAATGAAAACGAAACGTGCAGCAGCAAAGCGTTTTAAGGTAACAGGAACAGGAAAACTCATGAAGATGAAAGCTTACAAGAGCCACATTCTGAATAAGAAGTCAACAAAGAGAAAGAGAAATCTTAGAAAAGCAATTGAAGTTGACAGCAGCAACGCAAAGATGATGAAGAAAATTTTACCATACAGATAATGGTTAAAGGAGGAAGAGAAGAATGGCTAGAATTAAAGGCGGTTTGAACGCAAAGAAAAAACACAACAGAGTGTTAAAGCTTGCAAAAGGATATAGGGGAGCACGTTCTAAGCAGTACAGAGTGGCAAAGCAGTCTGTTATGAGAGCTTTAAATACCTCTTTTGCCGGTAGAAAAGAGAGAAAGAGACAGTTTAGAAGATTGTGGATTGCGCGTATTAACGCAGCTGCAAGAATGAATGGTCTTTCTTACAGCAAGTTTATGTATGGTCTGAAGCTGGCTGGCGTAGACATGAACAGAAAGATGCTTTCTGAGATGGCGATTAGCGATGCGGAAGGATTTGCTTCTTTAGTAGAAGTTGCAAAGTCTAAAATTGCATAATAATCGAAAACAAAATAGCAGATATAAAGAG
>CAZSGT010000015.1:0-13905 GCA_964606215.1 uncultured Lachnospiraceae bacterium | reverse complement strand
CCATATTGTCATATACTGACATATGAGGATACAAAGCGTAGTTCTGGAATACCATTGCGATATCTCTGTCCTTAGGCTCAACATCGTTAACCAGTCTGTCGCCAATCCACAACTCACCAGATGTAATCTCCTCCAGTCCTGCAACCATACGAAGTGTCGTAGATTTACCACAACCTGAAGGTCCTACAAAGATGATAAACTCCTTATCTGCAATGTCCAGATTGAAGTCCTTTACTGCAACAAATCCATTTGGATATGTCTTGTTGATGTTTTTTAATGATAAACTTGCCATTTCATTTCCTCCCTAGAGAATTTATTTAGCTTAAAACTTATATGTGTATGATACACCATTTCCAAATTTGAAACCATATCCCAATTACACAAAAAGCTTTTTCACCTTTTGTATAATTTGTATACAAAAAACGGATTTTATCAGAACCGCCAATTTTCCCTTCCATTTCTTGGGTTTTACTGGCAATTTTCAATAAACCCTTCTCCCAGCACCTCCCTGGCATCCTGGACAATAACAAAAGCTCTGTCGTCGCAAACCCTTATTATTTCGGTAAGTTCGGCAATTTGCTTCTTTCCTACCACACAGTACAACATTTTTTGTTTTTTTCCTGTATACATTCCTTTCACGTCCAAAATCGTAACGCCTCTGTTCAATTTTTCCATAACACGGCTTCCGATTTGGTCATATTGCTCAGAAATGACATATACACTTTTAGCAAATTTTACTCCTTCCAGCATGGCATCCATTACACGGGAACCAATGTACACTGCCATAACCGCATATACTGCCGCCCGGATTCCAAAGGTCACCGCCCCCAGCACCACCACGATGCTGTCAATACACATCAGAATCTGTGCTACTGTATACTGGGGCAGTTTCTTCTGCATGACGCTGCTGAGCAAATCCGTTCCTCCTGTAGAGGTCCGGGCGGAAAATACCAGCCCCAGCCCGGCTCCGGTCAAAACGCCTCCTACCACCACTGCCAGAAGATAGTCCTTCACAATAATGGCACTTGGTGACCCGGTGGGAATCACCAGAAGCATAACCGTAAACCAGACATTTGCAAAGAAGGTATCTCTCGTAAATCTTTTCCCCATAACCCTAAGCGCCAGCAGGAATATCGGTATATTTATCAGAAAATTGCTTACGCCCACCGGAAAGCCTCCATGTATCCAGGGCGTGGTCATATGCTTTATCAATATGGATAGGCCCGATACTCCTCCGGTTACCAGTCCCATGGGTTCATATACAAAATTGACGGCAAGTGCCATTAAACTGGTACCTGCCGCCATTCTCAATAACTTGTTCACGGTGTGAAATTGTCTCATCTTGACGGCCTCCTCAAAAGCCGGGCGGTTTCTCCTGACATCTTGTCAGGTCTGTTCTCTGCCTGCGGCCTTTGTATTATAATCCGTCATTTTTTACGAAATATACGTTATTTTTTAGGATTTTTCCTGGGCTTATTAAAAAACAAGGCCCGATACACTTTCTCCATCCTGCATTTACACACCCACTCTGGAATTTTATGGTAATTATCCAGAATAACTGTGGAAACTCCACCTATGGCAACACAGAGTTTCGCATTGAGCATATCCTTATTTTCTTTGAGCCATTGTATCTGCCCGGTCTCCTCCAAATCCAGAAACAGTATATCCGGTGTTTCACTATTGATATCATTGAGCACGGTTGCCATCTGGACTTCCGGCTCCAGCACGCTGACTCCCACAATCTGCAGTTCCGGCTGTACATCCAGGATAAAATCCTGCAACAATAACGTGCGCTCCCTGTCATCCGAAATGATATATACCGTTGCCTGCTGTTTCCATATATCCTCTAAAACATCTCCAAAAGCTTTGCAGCTTACCACCATATTGCCAGCCTGCAGCACATCCAGATGGTGCATGGCAAGAATAGCTTCCTCTCCCGGCAGCAAAAGATGAATCTCCTGCAATTCCTTCCGCAGAAGTTCGTCTTCCTCCCCCATATGCAGCAAAGACGCCGAAGCAAATAATATCACCCGGAACTCCTCATCCTCCAAATACGTATTTATCTGTTGCAGCAAAGTCTCTTTGCTAATCATTGCAACTTCTGTATTCATTACTTTTATAGAGGTTTCCATATGAACCCCTCCTTTATTCCATTGTCTGGTCTTCACGTCCTATGGCAATCTGGATATCTACTCCCTGTGACAAAACTCCTGTCTCGATGACAGCATTTTTAAAGTAGGGGGCCAAATCCTGCCCCATACCGTCTTCACGCACGGTAATCTTTGTGCTCTCCAGAGTTCCCTCCGTATAATTGCCAATCTGCAGCACTGTGAATCCATCCGCCTGGAATTTCTGCTGGTATTGTGCCGCCAGCCCGGAAATTCCTGTTGCGTTTAATATTACTATATTCCTGCCTGCAGAAGATGGTACCGGCGTGGGTTTATCTTCTTCAATCTCCGTCACTGGAGCTTTCGTCGCCTCTGCGGCGTCCGTGTCCAGGGAGGCAAACAGTTTCTTACATTTTGCCAGCGCAGGCTCATAATTTTTACCAATTTTCTCACCGGGAATACAGTCATAATAAATCGCATTGGCAGACAACGCCAGATAACTCTTCACGTATTTCACCTTGCCCACAAGGTCCAGGTTGGAGCGCACCTGCTTATACTTATCCTGAAGAAATTCCGTAAAATCCTTTTCTGAGGATGTGTGTGCCGCGGCCTCTTCCAGAAATGTACTCCGCAGCTGCGCAACCCGCATTACCGAAGTCACCTTCTCTGTGGTGTTGTCCGGAACACTGCCGTTTATATCTGGTGTAGGCGTCACTGGATTTTCTACCTTGCGTTTATATGAAACCTTTTTCTTTGGCACCTCAAAACACTCTTTAAATGCGCTTCGATCCACCACCGTATAATAACTGATATCTATTTTAAAGTAATCTTCTAACAAAATCACTCCATATTCATATGTCTCATCACCGTCAAAATAATCATGAAGTTTAGAGAGCTTTATAATCTGCGGAACCTCTGGCTCTACCGTGCTGAGACGCTGGTACAAATCCCCCGAAACTGTAATCCGGGTCTGACCGGGTATGGTCACGTAATGCATCTCACTGGTCTTGGTATTGAACACCTCCAATACATAGTAGGGAATCTTTTCCTTATCCTTGTCCCACACATAAATCAGATTCTTGGAAATGTCATCTACAGTCGCCTCTTCAATGATATCACTGAGAGTGTCTGCATTGTCTAACAATGCATCCGCATGAGTTTTATAATAATACCTGGTACCAAAGTAACTAGCCATTCCTACCAGGACAATACTCGTAACTATCAGCAGGGATTTGCCAAGTCCTCTAAAAAAAATACGGACTGCCAATCTAAATGTGCTTTTATTTTCTGTACCCTTTTTGCTCATACAATCCTCCATTTCTAAACGTATCTTTTATTATACCCAAAAAATACCATCATGGCAACCTTTTCCCGCATTCTCTTGTATTTCCTCCAAAAACCATATACAATAGAAACAATCATTGCGAAACTTCTTATGGAAGAGAGGATATTATCATGAAAGCAAAACATGTACTGATAACCGGTGCATCCAGAGGCATCGGCCGGGCTGTTGCACTGGCTTTTGCCAGGGACGGCTGGAATGTTGCTGTAAGCTGCCGCCACGACTCACCGGAACTGGAAAGCTTACAGGGAGAAATCAAAAATACCGGTGTATCATTTCTCCCCTTTATTGGAGACATGGGGCTGGAAGAAGACGTTTGCCAAATGTTCCACCGCATCCGCGAAACCTTTGGCTCCCTGGACGTCCTTGTAAACAATGCAGGCATCTCCCACATTGGATTGCTGCAGGATATGTCGCTGTCACAGTGGGATGCCGTTTTGCGCACAAACTTAACCTCCGCTTTTTTGTGCTGCCGGGAAGTGATTCCCATGATGCTGGCAAACCAATCCGGAAGCATTATAAACATCTCTTCTGTCTGGGGCAATACCGGCGCCGCCACGGAAACAGCTTACTGTGCCTCAAAGGGCGGCATGAACAGTTTTACCAAAGCCCTGGCTAAGGAACTGGCTCCCAGCAACATCGCTGTCAATGCCATTGCCTGCGGAGTGATTGATACTGACATGAACAATTTTTTATCTCCAGAAGAAAAACTTTCTTTAATAGAAGAAATCCCTGCGGGCCGCATGGGAAGCCCTGCCGATGTGGCAGAGACCGCCCTTGCCCTCGCAGGGAGTACACGCTATCTTACAGGGCAAATCATTACCCTGGACGGCGGCTGGACGTAATTTGCCGGAAGGCAAACCATGGCTTTTCTGGTTTTACTGGTTTTACTGGTTTTCTGGTTTCACTGCTCTTCCAACAAACCGTGACGAAAGATTTGTCCAACCACACTCTCATATTCTCTTTCTGTCTTTACTTTTTTCATCTGTTTTGTATGTATCTCGCTATCCGCAAACAATGGAAGCATATAAAACCACAATTCCTTCATCCGGAAAAACACTGTGTGGGTGCCGCTGTTTTTCAGCGCCTCTTTATACCCCTCATATATGGCATCGTGAAATTCTTTTAACACCTGGACATCCGCCTGCCTGTCCCCAGACAATCTCTGGGCCAGATCTGGTCTCATCAGCAGTCCCCTGCCCATCATGCAGCAATGTATATGCGGATATCGTTCTACTGCTGTAGAAAAGTCTTTTTCAGAAAAAATATTACCATTGTAACATAAGGAATGTCTGCTATGTTCCACCGCATAAGAAAACCATTCCAGTCTTGGCTCTCCGTTGTAAAAATCCTTCTGCACTCTGGGATGGATAATCAGCTCTGAAAGAGGATATCGGTTATAAATTTCCAGCAGCTCTGGAAATTCCTCCGCAGATTCTTTCCCAAGACGGGTTTTTACCGACAATTCCATATCCTCCGGCAGTTTTTCAAATACCTCCTGAAAGAACCGGTTCAGTTCTGATGGAAACGCCAGGAAACCGGAACCACGCTTCTTTGTCACCACCGTCTGGGACGGACAGCCGAGATTGATGTTTACCTCCCGGTATCCCATGTCATACAGCTGAGCCGCTGCCTGCAAGAACTGCCCACTGCTATTTGTCATAATCTGGGGCACCACCGGAATACCCCGGTTATGTTCCGGCAACACGTCATTGCGCTCTCTGGTGCGGAATTTATTTTTCTGGTTGGGAACAATGAAGGGTGTGAAATATTTGGTGATTCCCCCGAAATACTTATGGTGCGCCTGACGGAATACATATCCGGTTATGCCTTCCATGGGAGCAAAATATATGTCAACCTGCTTCATTTTCCTCCTCTTTTCTGCCCAGTGTCAAACGGTATGTGATGGCAAACAGTATCAACGCTAATGTAGTTGACGCATAATCCACCACCGGCTGGGTCATGACAAGCATTCTCGCACTATGAAAAATTTTGTTAAACAGGAACAGGGTCGGAATATATATAATTCCCTGCCGGCTCACCGACAAAATCAATGAAGGTAAAGCTGCGCCCATTCCCTGAATGGTATTTACCATCACGAACAACACGCCAAGCACCGGTCCGGAAAGAATCAGCGTCCTTGCAAACTGCATACCGTAACCATAGGCAGATTTGTCACTTAGGAATGCCCGGACCATGGGACCCGCCCCAAGATAACAGATTACCGTCATGCAGGCACTGAGCAGCACCGCAAACAATAATGAAAAACGAAGTACCGCCAAAAAACGTTTTCGGTTTCTTGCGCCATAGCAATATCCTAACAATGGCTGGATACCGGTTCCCACTCCAATCAGGAGCATAACCGCCACCATATTGACTTTCATCGCCACTCCCAGACCTGCCACAGCCATATCTCCATACTGTTTCATCTGGTTATTAACCAGCACATTGGATGTACTCATAAGAATATTGTTCAGGGACGCCGGTACTCCGATTGCCAGAACCCCGATAGCAATGCCGTTTCCTGCCCGGTAATACCTGGGATGAATGGTCAGTGAAGAGGACTTTGACACCAAATGCATCACGTAAAATACGGCGCTCAGAATATTTCCAATTACTGTGGCAATTGCCGCACCTTTTACATCCCAGCCCAAAGCCAGAATCATAATGGGATCCAGTATGATATTGGCAAGGTTACCAATTATCATCCCCGCCATGGCTATATTCGCCTTACCCTCTGCACGAATGACATTACTGAAACAGTTGGATATAATCAAAAAGGGCACTCCCACCGCCACAATCTGCAAATATTCCTTTACATACTGTCTGGTTGCCTTTGTGCCACCCACCAGGGTACTGATTGGCTCAATTCCAATCCAGATTACCAGCATACCGATGATACCCACCACCAGTCCTGTCCAAAAGCAGAAACTTGCTGTCTGCTTGGCTTTCTCCGGTTTTTTCTGCCCCAAAAGTCTGGATATCAGGGAAGTTCCCCCGATACCAAACAGCATTCCGATTGCCATGAACAGCAAAAATGCCGGTGTGGCAAGGGATACTGCCGCCACCATCAAAGGCTCGTCTTTTTGCCCAATGAAATAGGTATCTGCCAGATTATACACCAGCACCATTATCATACTTATTATAGAAGGAATTATATTTAAAAATACCGCCTTTGGCACCGGGGCATTTTCAAAGATATCTTTTGTCTTATTGTTATTCATGTTGTTTTCATTCCTTTCGCTTTGCCTTCGCGTAATCTGTGAGAAACTCGCTCCGCTTGTTTCTCATGGTCGCGGGCGCGCTCAGATGTCACAAGCTTGCTTGTGACACCTTCGCTTTGCCTTCGCCTATTCCATGAGAAACTCGCTCCGCTTGTTTCTCATGGTCGCGGGCGCGCTCAGATGTCACAAGCTTGCTTGTGACACCTTCGCTTTGCCTTCGCGTAAATAGGCATGCATATGTTCCCGGACAGCGTCAAACTGCTGTCTTGTCACAGGATTGTCGGACTGAAACTGCATCAGCTGTTCCAGATAGCCCTGCTCTTCCACCAGTTTCCTGCTGGAAGGATACACCAGTTCGTATGCCAGGGATATATGCCCTACAATATTATCCACCACCGTCTTTTTCAGGCTGCGCAGGGTAGCATGTTCTTCATGGAAGCTTTCCATCACTGCCTCACTGACCTGGCTGTGCTTTAACTCTTCTGTGGTTGCATTATAAATTTCCTCAACAGGCGTATCTATACACACTCTGAAAATATCTGCCTTATCTGCATCCCGGAGTATATTGGCAAACATGGCGGTTCTCTCGTCCATTTCCTCCGGAAGCCGGTAAGCACTGTGCCAATATACTGCTGCCTGTATCAAATCATCTTCCAGCGAGTCGGCACAAAATCTGCGAATCAATCCTTCTTCGAACAACAACGATGCTCCAAACCGGGCATGGTCGATGGACTTTGCATCCACGAAGGTATTATATCTGCGCAGCTGCTCAAAACGGCCAATATCATGGAGCATTCCACAAAGCCATGCCAAATCCTGTTCCTCTTTGGACAACCCTTCTCCCCTTGCTATGGCATCACAAATTTCCGCCACCCGGTAAGTGTGGTCGACTTTAAGAGCTATCTTTACGTCTTTGATATCATAGGGTTCTATATATTCCTGAAATGCCTGCCTGACATTCTCCCGATTTATTTTCATTTATATTCCGACCTTTCAAATAGACGAAGTAGAAACCGCACGCCTGCATCTACAGGTTCCCGTGCGTTAAAAAGTCCTGACTGCAACATGCATGCCCTTTTCCGATTGCCGGAAAAGGGCATACACAGAAAATATATTCTATAAAGACAGTGGGTCTTAGTAATTTTCTGCATGAACCTCAAAATAGCTCTGAGGATGGTTACAGGTAGGACACACGTCTGGTGCACTGGTTCCCACCACGATATGCCCGCAGTTGCGACATTCCCAAACCTTTACTTCACTTTTTTCAAAGACTGCCGCCGTCTCCACATTCTTTAGCAGCGCACGGTATCTTTCCTCATGCTGTTTCTCAATGGCTCCTACCAGGCGAAATTTCTCTGCAAGCTCCTGAAAGCCCTCCTCCTCGGCTGTCTTTGCAAAATCTTCATACATATCTGTCCATTCAAAATTTTCACCTTCTGCCGCAGCTGCCAGATTCTCTGCGGTACTTCCAATTCCCTCTAACTCCTTGAACCACATTTTTGCATGCTCTTTTTCATTGCCTGCTGTCTTCAAAAAGATATCGGAAATCTGCTCAAATCCTTCTTTCTTTGCCACAGACGCAAAATATGTATACTTATTGCGTGCCTGTGATTCTCCGGCAAAGGCTGCCTGTAAGTTTTTCTCTGTCTGAGTTCCTGTGTATTTACTCATAATAATACCTCCCATAATATAATGTTTATTGATATAAAGCTATATGTACGGAAAAATTTCTGCACATACACATGTTAGTTTACAAGATTTATCCAGCAATTACAACCCTCTTATTTTACAATTCACGGTAATAGGGACAGATATTCGCATACCGACCGTCTTTCATGCGGAATCCACCTGGAATCATCCCCAGCTGAATAAATCCCAGCCGCTCGTACAAATGTCTTGCGTGAACATTGGATTCCACTACGGCATTGAACTGCAGTACTGAAAAACCATGGCGTTTCCCCTGCGTCAGACAATCCAGAACCAGCTTTTCGCCGATATGCACCCCCCGGTACTTCCGGCCGACCGCATAACTGGCATTGCAGATATGCCCACACCGCCCCACATTGTTGGGATGCAGAATATACAATCCACATAGCTCCCCGGTGTCCCCAGAGACGGCTACGCCGCAATGGGTCTGGGAGGCAAAAAATGCTTTGCCAGTATCCATGGTCAGACATTCTTCCTGGGGAAATGCAATACCTTCCTCCACAATCTCATTCCATATTGCTATCATCCCAGGTAAATCCGTTTCTTCGTACGCTCTGATTTGTATTTCCATATTTCACACACTCTCTTTTTATTTTTTGCACATCTTCACTTTGCCTTCGCGTAGACGATGGGAAGCATGCTCTGCAAGTTTCCCATGTTCGCAGAGCGCAGTCGCATAAGCGACATGTTCATTTTCGCGCGAGTGCGCATCTTTGCGGCTCATTTTTACCGGATAGGAGAATTTTCCTATTCGGTAAAAATGAGCCGTCACTTTATTGTGGCGGCTCCACTATATCAGTATGTTCCAGGATATCTGGCGGCCAGACTTAATAAAACTTCACAATATCCTCCGGAGTCTTTCTCTTTGGTTTGTCCGCCTCCTTAGTGGCATATCCCACTGCAATCACTGCCACCACCGTCTCGGTCTCCGGAATATCCAGCATGGCACGGATGCTGTCTGCATTACGGATTCCCATAATCAGCGTATCTAAACCCATGTCCTTTGCCTTGAGCACCAGATTTTCATTATGTAAACCTAAATCATAAAAGCCCCATCCGTTACCCACTTCGTTGTCCGCATTGCCTTCTCTGTCAAAACCGGCACGGTTTGCCACAAAGGTGGATACAATCAACGCAGCGCCTGCCGCATTCTTTGCGTTAAATTCCGGAAGGCATTCACTGTTAAACTGTGCAAGTTTTTCTTCCGATAAAATCGCATAATATCTTGCTGTCTGTGAATTTTTCCAGGATGGCGCCTGTATTGCCGCCTCCACCATCTCGTTAATCTGTTCCTCTGTCACCTTCTTTGAAGCGTCGTAAGAGCGGATACTCCTGCGTGCTTCAATCAATTTTGAAAATTCCATTTGTACACCTCCATAATTTATAAGCTTTAGGCTTACAGCCCTGATTGCTTCCATAACTTCATCTGTGCATTTTACTTACTGCTGCCTCTCGGCCTTATCAGACAGTATTTCCGCAAAAGTCTGATAGATAGTATATCCTACCCAATATATCCCAAGACAGCCAAAGAAAAACAAAATTGCAGGCTGCACTATCCCATCGGGCTTCACCAAAAAAAGCAGTCCAAATCCAAACGCAGAAAAGAAAACACCAAGCGACAGTCCCTGCAACGTCTCTATTATATTTCTCCCGATGGATGTAAACTCCGACAGAAACATGCTAAGCGGAACAAGGGTAAACATAAGTCCCAAAATCAGCAGGAGACCGTACGCGCTCATTCTGCCTTCCACATATGCCTGCTCCGGTGCATCCGGATCATAGTGAATCTCTACCGTGCGTCCTTCTTGAATCTCTTTAGAAGTGGAAACGCTATCTTTGATGGTGTATCCCTTTCCATCCACTTCATAATAATACTCCGCACTGTAGGTGTTTCCCGAATCTTCTTCATGGACATAAACTTCCTTTATAACGCCTCTCACAGTCTGATAATACTGCTTCTGATGATGTCGTACCAAGGCTTCCCTCACTCCAAATACAAACATCCCAACGCCCAAAATAATTGTAAATACCAAAACCACACCCAGACCAACTTTTTTTTTATTTCGTAGTGAAATTTGCTTCATGGGCGCCTCCTTTTCTTACAGCAATTCTGCCCGCAAAGTCTCCCCACTCTCAGGGCTTAAATATGCCGGTGCTATATCAAACACGGTCTTGCATCCGCTCTGTCCTTCCCTGGACAAACGATGTGCCGCTCTGGCATACGCTACCAGGACGCTGGATGTAAACTCCGGATTGGAGTCCAGTTTCAGACTATATTCAATCAGATGTTTGTTTTCCCTCTCCCAGCCAGTCACACCGCTTCGGAGAACAAATCCACCGTGGGGAATGCCGCTGTGTTTCTCTATCAACTCTTCTTCACTGATAAAATGAACCGTGGTATCATAATCGGCAAAATAGTTCGGCATAGTTTTTATCTCTTCTTCCACTTTGGCAGCATCTGCCCCTTCCTCCAGAACCACAAAACACTCTCTGGTATGCTTCTGTCTGGTAGAAAGCTCCGGATTGCTTCCGGAACGGACTGCCTCCAAGGCACTCTCCACCGGAATGGTATACTGCTTTGCATTTTTCACGCCCGGAACTCTGCGGATAGCATCGGAATGCCCCTGGCTTACGCCTTTTCCCCAGAATGTATAGTCCTTTCCATCTGGCAAAACTGCCCCGGCATAAAGACGGTTCAAAGAGAACATTCCCGGGTCCCATCCCACGGAAATAATGGCAACGTGACCTTTTTCTTTTGCTGCTGCATCCACCTTGGCAAAATGCTCCGGAATACGTGCATGGGTATCAAAACTATCGATTACATTGAAACGTCTTACACATGCAGGAGTCTGTTCCGGCAAATCCGTAGCGCTTCCCCCGCACAAAATCATTACATCTATCTTATCCTTCCACTCTGCCATTTCATCCACTGAACACACCTGTGCCGTCTGTGTCAGGATTGAAACCGTTTCCGGCTTTCTTCTGGTAAACACCGCCACCAGTTCCATATCATCGCATTGCTTTACCGCACACTCCACACCTCTTCCCAGATTTCCATACCCTAAAATTCCGATTCGTGTCCTCATATTACCTCTCCTCCATTTTGAAATATTCATTTTGCCACAGAAAATGGGACTTTCATACCCATATCAAAACGTTCCGCAGCAGATTCCTATACAAGTAACACATAACTACCTATTAATTATATTTTAACATATCGCTTTCATATGTAAATAGGAATTTTTACATGTGGGAGGATTCTTTTTTCTTATATGGAAGGTTTCTTATACGGAAGGATTGTCCGCCATGGAAGTGTTTCCTCCTGCCGGAGGATTCTCGGCAATATATTCTTCTAAAATTCTTGCCGCCAGACCGATTTTTTCTTTACAGGGACGTTTCTTGTAATACTCTTCATTCCTTGGAGATGGAACCGGACTGTCATCTTTGCCAGCTAACCCCAGCAGCTCCCGGCAGATAATAGAACCGGCTTCTTCTTTGTATCTTGCCGCCAGCTCCTGTATCCTCCCATACAATTCTTTCTTTCCCTCATAATCCCCCGGAGTGTCGTATCCGTACAACATACCAACAACCATAAACATCCCGCTGACAGCGCCACACACCTCCCGCATCCTTCCCATGCCGCCTCCGAAGGAGGAAGCCAGACGCAGCGCCTGGGTCTTATCAATAGTGAGCATATCGCCAAAAGCAATCATCATTGCCTGGGAACAGTTGTAACCTTCTAAAAATGCATTCTGGGCAGTTTCTTCACGTTTTGTCATCAGAATCCTCCTCATCTTTCTATCCAGGGTATAATCTCTTTTTGTATCTGCTGTTTCATGCCTTTTTTATCGGATGGCGGATAACTGTTTTCCATTTTTCCGGCGGAACCCTTCTGGCATCCGACATATAAATCTCATGGTGCAGCCTGTTTTTATTTATATCGTTTACATATCCCTGTTCCTTTATATATGCGTCCATCAATGCCACACTGGCTGGTTCATCATCGAAGGAACCCAAATGCATCATCTGCACGCACAAGCCTTCCTCTATGGTGAGCAGCCTCGCCTGGCTGCAATCCATTTTCTTTTTGTGCTCTGCTGTTTCCACCGCCCATCTAAAATCTTTTTCCTTCACAAAATCCGGAACGCGGATTACAGAAATCCAATGAAATTCCTCTTTTCTTTTGTAATCAAAACCATTGATTCCCTCCTGCCACCAAAAGCCCTCCAGAGGGGGCACCACATATTCAAAAAATCCTTCTATCCGATAGTCTGTTTTGTAACTCATTTTCAGCGTATACGCCAGGGCGTACAATACATCTATGGCATTTTTGTACGCTCCACCTTCCTCATTGGGATTTCCCACACCCTGGACGGCGATATACTGCATCTTAGGAATATCCACAATGACGGGCTGGTTTTTTGGCATATAAAATTCTTTATACTCTTTCTTATAGTCAAACGCCATTTTTATCCCTCCAATATCTCTTTCTGTTTTTTCTTGCTAAGACCTCCCAGCACCAGCTCGTAAGACTTGTCCAAAAGGTCCCTCAGCAAATCATCTGGAACTTCCCCGTCCGGCTTCACGGAATTCCAATGCTGTTTATTCATATAGTATCCAGGAATAATGTCCTCGTACTGTTTTCTTAGAAAGTCTCCTTCCGACGGCTCCAGCTTTAATGTAATGTAATAGGGCTTGTCATCCCAGTCGAGACAGACCGCCGCAAACATTTTCCCGCCGATTTGATAACGAATCCAGTTCCACTCCTTTTTCAGGTCTTTCGTAACCCCTTTCTTGCTTAATAAAAACTCATCAATCCATGTATAGCGCATGTGATGCTCCTTTCTGTGTGCGTCTGTGCTCACGCCTGCACCCGGCACAAATTTGCTTTCCTGTTGTCATTGTTCCATATTTTCCCTATAGCGTTTCCGCAATTTTTCTATGTTGCTGCAAAGCTCTGCACGGATACTCTCCGGCTCTAAAAGAACTGCCTTGTCACGGAAACTGAGCAGCCAGGTGATAAGATTTTCCTTATCGGTATAATCTGCCCGGAATAACAGTTTCCCGTCCTCCTGCTCTTTGAAGCTTTCCAGACCAAATTCCTCTACCAGCCTCCACTTGCACTCCGGTTCAAAAAGCGCTTTCACATGAATGCCTCCCGGAAATATCCGTTCATTTGTCAAATCCGGCATGGGTACTTCCCGTTTTTCAAAACCGCTTTCCGTACATTTCACATTTTCCATGCGGTTTAATTTAAAAAGCCGGAAATCCTCTTTTTCTTTACACCAGCCCCACACATACCAGCTGGACCATCTGAAAATCAAATAATAGGGTTCGATGCGCCTGCTGCCTTCACCCTTAGGTGAATAATAATAAAATTTCAACACTTTCCTGCACGCAACTGCATTCCGTATGGTTTCGATTTTTGGCGCAAGGGAACTCTTATACCAGGAGGACAAATCAATGAGTACCGACTGGTCTCCCTCCATAAAATCAGAACCTCCTGTCTGTAACTTTTCCATGA
>CAZSGT010000014.1:0-13981 GCA_964606215.1 uncultured Lachnospiraceae bacterium | reverse complement strand
GGAAATGGCAGAACTCATTGGCATAAAAATGCACACAGTAAATAAAGCTTATGGTATGTTGCGGCAGGAGGGTTATTTGAAGGTGGACCGCAGACGGGGAGCCATTATCGCCATTGCCGAGGATAAGATAAAAGCCAAGATGGAGATGATGCAGGAGATGCAGGTGGTGCTTGCAAAGGCATGCTGCAAGGGGATTTCCGAGGAGGAAGCCCATGAGATTGTCAGTCAGATTTATGACGAATATAGACAGGTGTAAGGAGGACACAGATGAATAACAGCCAGTTTACCAAACAGGGAAACAGTGTTTTAAAATATGCGTCAAAGATTGCCAGGGTGCTGGGACATAATTATATAGGTACCGAGCATATTCTGGTGGGATTGGTTCACGTAGACGGCGTGGCTGCGGAGGTTTTAAAGGATAACGGCGTTCATGAGGATGAAGTCATGGACTTGATAAACGAGCTGATTTCTCCCAATGAAACCATAGCGACCATGGAAGACGGGGAATATACCCCCCGTGCCAGGAAGGTATTGGAGCTTGCCCACAAAGAGTCAGCGCGTATGAAGATGCGTCAGACAGGTACGGAGCATCTGCTTTTGGCGGTGATTCGTGAAAGCGATTGTATTGCTGTGCGGCTGCTGAATACGAAAGGAACCAATGTGCAGCGTGTGTTTGTAGACCTTCTGACTGCCATGGGCATGGAGCCGTCAGCGGCGAAAAACGAGTACATGATGATTAAAAATAAAGGTAAGGGCGGAAAGAGTTCCACTCCTGTACTGGACCAGTATAGCAGGGATTTGACAGAGTTTGCCAAAGAAGGACGGCTGGACCCGGTAGTGGGCAGGGAAGAGGAGATTCAGAGAGTGATTCAGATTCTCAGCCGACGCACCAAGAATAACCCCTGTCTGATTGGAGAGCCGGGTGTGGGCAAGACCGCCATTGCGGAAGGGCTGGCGTCCCGGATTGCCCAGGGCATAGTGCCGGAGGCAATCAGCCATAAGCGGGTAATGACGCTGGATATCTCCGGTATGGTGGCAGGTTCCAAATACCGTGGAGAGTTTGAGGAGCGCATTAAACGGGTAATCAAAGAAGTGATGAGTGACGGAAACATTCTGCTTTTTATTGATGAGATTCATACAATTATCGGCGCCGGAGGTGCGGAGGGGGCCATTGATGCTTCCAATATTTTGAAACCGTCCCTCGCCCGGGGTGAGGTACAGGTACTGGGCGCCACCACTGTAGACGAGTACCGCAAACACATTGAAAAGGATGCGGCGCTGGAACGCAGGTTCCAGCCAGTGATGGTGGAGGAGCCGGACGAGGAAGAAACGATTTCTATTTTGAAAGGTCTTAGAGAACGATACGAGGAGCATCATCAGGTAGAAATCACAGACGGTGCGCTGGTGGCAGCGGCGAAGTTATCAACCAGATATATCAACGACAGGTTTTTGCCAGATAAAGCCATTGATTTGGTGGATGAGGCGGCATCGAAAACCTGTCTCAACGCATTTACTGCATCCCCCCAGGTCCGTGGGCTGGAAGAAGAACTGGTACGGCTGTCTGCCAGGAAAGAGCAGGCGATTATTGATGAGGAATATGATAAGGCAAGTGAGATAAAGCGGCAGCAGCAGGAAGTAAAGGATAAACTGGACGCGGTTCTGGTTCAGGCAGAGGAGGAAAAACGCAGCCAGAAGCTGGTTATTACCGAGAGGGAGATTGCGGAAATTATCGCCCAGTGGACGAAAATACCCGTACAGCGGTTAGAAGAAGAGGAGATGGAGAGACTGCGCAAATTAGAAGAGGTACTGCATCAGAGAGTGATAGGGCAGGATGAGGCAGTTACAGCAGTTTCCAAGGCGATTCGAAGAGGAAGAGTGGGACTGTCAGACCCCAAGAGACCTACAGGCTCTTTCCTGTTTTTAGGACCTACCGGCGTGGGAAAAACGGAGCTATCCAAGGCTCTTGCCGAGGCAGTATTTGGCAACGAGAGCGCCATCATCCGGGTAGATATGTCGGAGTATATGGAAAAGCACAGTGTTTCCAAAATGATAGGTTCCCCACCGGGATATGTGGGATACGACGAGGGGGGACAGCTCAGTGAGAAAGTACGCCGCAATCCATATTCTGTGATTTTGTTTGACGAGGTGGAAAAGGCTCATCCAGACGTGTTTAATATTTTGTTACAGGTGCTGGAGGATGGGCATATTACTGATGCCCAGGGACGAAAAGTCAGCTTTAAAAATACGATTATCATTATGACCTCCAATGCAGGGGCCAACCGTATTGTATCTCCTAATACCCTGGGATTTGGCGCAAAGGAGGATGCGGGGGCAGACCATCAGCGCATGAAGGATGGCGTCATGGATGAAGTCAAACGTATTTTTAAGCCGGAGTTCATTAACCGAATTGATGAGATTATTGTATTCCATATTCTCTCGAAAGAAAATATCCGCTCCATTGTAGATTTGATGTTGCGGACTCTGGCAAAACGTGCCATGGCGCAGATGAGCATGAAGCTGGAATGGGATGACGCCGTGCTGGCCCATATTGCGGAGAAGGGCTTTGACAAGAATTATGGGGCACGGCCAATTCGCAGAGGAATCCAGACAGAAGTGGAGGATGGGCTGGCAGAGGAAATTCTGGCTGGTGACATAAAAGCAGGCGACCATATTAAGATTTCCATGGATGGAGAAAAAATTGCATTTACTGTTGCAAAGTAACAGTAGAAATCTTGATACGTGTATTGTATAATAAAAAGTATAAAAGATATTGTCACAATTAAGATACACAGGAGGAAGGTATTATGGCAGTAGTTAAGGAGTTGATTCGCAAAGACGGCGATGGAACACTGAGTTTTGGCAATTATGAACTGGACAAAAAGTCTAAGCTATCCGATTTTGAATTTGAGGGTGATTTGTATAAGGTGAAGACTTTTAAGGAGATTACCAAACTTGAGCGCAACGGAATGTTTGTTTATGAATCGGTACCGGGTACAGCTGTTACCGGCATGAAGGCAAAAGAAGATTCCATATCATTTACTGTGGAGGGTACGGAAGACTGCTCAATCACACTGGAGCTGGAGCCGGAGACCACATATTCCATTCGTAAAGATGGAGCGGTCGTTGGTGAAATGAAGACGAATCTTGGAGGCAAATTGAATCTCAGCGTAGAGTTAAATCCGGGACAGACGGTAGCCATCTCCGTTGAGAAGAGTGCATAATACATGGCAAAGAGTAAAACACTGTTTTTTTGTAAAGAATGTGGGTACGAATCCGCTAAGTGGCTGGGACAGTGTCCCGGCTGTAAGGAGTGGGATAGTTTTGTGGAGGAGCCAGTAGCTCCTGCCGCATCCCGCAGTAAGGGAATGACACGGCTGGCAGGGAAAGAGCCGGAGTTATTATCCAGGGTCAGTACCAATGAAGATGAACGTATTCCTACATCGATTCAGGAGTTCGACCGGGTGTTGGGCGGCGGAATCGTAGTGGGTTCACTGGTTTTGGTAGGCGGGGACCCGGGTATTGGAAAGTCCACCTTGCTTTTGCAGATGTGCAGGAATCTGGTGGCACAGAAAAGAAATGTTTTATATGTCTCCGGAGAAGAGTCAGTAAAACAAATTAAAATGCGGGCAGACAGGCTGGGGGAATTTAAAGGAGAGCTGTATCTTCTTAGTGAAACCAGTCTGGATGTGGTGGCAGATACCATTACAGGGAAGAAACCGGATGTGGTTGTGATTGATTCCATTCAGACCATGTTCCGGGAAGAGATTGGTTCTGCGCCGGGAAGCGTCAGCCAGGTCCGGGAGACCACAAATACATTGATGCATCTGGCGAAGGAGTTAAATATTTCTATCTTTATAGTAGGACATGTCACGAAGGAAGGTGTGGTTGCAGGTCCCAGAGTACTGGAACATATGGTAGATACCGTCCTGTACTTTGAGGGAGATGGCGCCACATCCTATCGTTTTCTCCGTGGTGTGAAGAACCGTTTTGGCTCTACCAATGAGATGGGAGTATTTGAAATGCGCAGCGAAGGGCTGAGGGAAGTTCCCAATCCCTCCGAGCATATGCTTCAAGGGATGCCGGACGGAGAGGCGGGTTCTGTGGTGGCTTGTTCCATAGAAGGCACACGGCCAATACTTGTAGAAGTGCAGGCGCTGGTGTGTCAGACTAGTTTCAACATGCCCAGGCGCACTTCTGCCGGAACCGATTACAACCGCGTGAACCTGTTGATGGCGGTTATAGAAAAACGGCTGGGATTTCATCTGGGACAATGCGATGCTTATATAAATGTTGCCGGTGGTATGCGGATTACGGAACCCGCATTGGATTTGGCAATTATTGTGTCCATTTTATCCAGTTACCAGAATAAGGCGCTGGACAGCCGCACGATTGTATTTGGGGAAGTCGGTCTGGTCGGCGAAGTACGTGCAGTTGGAATGGCAGAGCAGAGAATATTAGAAGCGGCAAAGCTGGGGTTTAAGAATTGTTTTTTGCCGCAGGTAAATAAAGAGTCACTCTCTCTTACAGAAAAAGACTTGAACGGAATGCGGTTGATTGGCGTATCCAATATACGTCAGTTGTTTCAGAATTAAGTCAGGAGAGAGAAAAGAAGGGGTGTACAAAACAAATGAATGATACCAGAGTCACTACGGAAATGGTTTTAGCAAGAATGGAAAATTCCCTATCAAACATTGAACAAACGTCCTTTGATGCCATCAATGTCACAGACCGCATTGTGAGTCTGTTAAATGAAGGGCGAAGTGTTGCCATGGCATTAGAGAGTGAGGACTTAGAAGAACAGCAGCAAGCAGTAGATAAGATTCAGATTGTTATGAATAACCTGCTTGAAGTTGCATTCACAGTGAACAATGTGGCACACGACTTAGAAAAAGAGGCAGCATATCAGAGGGAAACCACGCAAAGCATTAAGCAGATTATAGACTTTCTGTATGCGATGGGTGAAGCATAAAAAAGAACAAAAAATAAAAAAGGACTTCTTCGGATAGAGCCGTATATACGCTCTGTAACTTTGACCGAAGAGGTCCTTTTTGCTCTACTAAGAAAAGTTCCGTCCTATAGTGCAAAAATACTCTGCAAGGGCGCGCACCGATTCCTGCCAGCGGGATTCGGTGTTCCTGTACAGGATGTTGTTATTTACATTAAACTTCTCAGAAGATGTGCATTCGTTGGAAGGTAAACGGAAGGTATTGCGGCATCTTTTGAACCGTAATTGCGTTCCGCAAAATCATGACATATAAAGTCGTATGTTTCCTGTGTAAAGCGCACACCGTAAGTACGTGCCAGTCTGCTAAACATAACCGGAGGCATGGAAAATCCCCAATTGGTATCTGTCTGGGAATGGTCTGCAATCTCCGGGGTCAAAGGCATAGTCTCGCCGTTAACAGTATTGGTAATAGTCAGTGCAAGGAAGCCGTCGGCGTCCTTTGCAACGGTCAGTGTGCAGACTTCTTTGGAGTCATTGCGGAATCCCATGGCAGACAGAGTGTCTGTAATACCAATATCCGGATAGTCGAACAGGCTCTTTTGTTTTCCTGGCAGACCATTTCGAATCAGAGCAATCAGTTTGTCTACGCTTTCCTGATTTAAAACATCTCCGGAGATAGTGGGGTTGTTTGCAGTTAAGAATGCTACCAGTGTGTCGATTTCATTCTGAGACAGCAGAGTGAAATCTTCATTGTTGATATCCTTGTTCATAAAGTGTCCTCCCTCTTGCGTATTAGTATCATTATAGCGGAATTGCCGGGAGATTTCAATCACTTCATGTCAATCCTTTATATTTGTTTGCATCAGGATTTTGCTTTGTCAGGATTTTGTTTCTGGCGGCGTTGTCTGGAAAGGATTCCACCAATGCGGCCGCTTTCTTTGGCAGTCAGGGAACGCCAGCCCCCGTCCACAACCTTGTCAAATACACCGATTTCATCGGCAATTTCCCATTTTAATTGTTCTTCCTTTGGGAGTTTATAGATATCGTCCTTGCAATGCACTTCAATCTTTTTTTTCTTCATATGGACCTCCATTCTAAAGTAATATATCCATAGTTTTTACAGATACTTCCATAGTTATGCAAAAATTTCATGGGTTTTTTTGGAGAAATGTGATACTCTATACATATGATAATATATGCGGTAAAGTATGCGTTACGGCAGGCATGCTTTATGGAAAAAACCAAAACGTATACATGAGTATGCAGAAAAGAGGGTTCAGATGGGAAAGATTACAAGAATTGCAGGAACATTGGCGGCAGCAGGCGGATTATATGTCTGGAATCTGAGGCCGTATACCAAACGAAGAGATAAAATGGCAGCATTTATGGAACAGCCGGTGGCACACCGGGGACTTTTTGATAATGCCACGGATGCACCGGAAAATTCCCTGGCTGCATTCCGGCTGGCGGTGGAGGCAGGATATGCGGTGGAACTGGATGTGCAGCTGACGAAAGACAACCGTGTGGTGGTTATCCATGATAATCATTTACAGCGGGTGTGCGGTGTGGATAAAAAGGTGTCAGAGCTGACCTACCGACAGTTGCAGGAGTATACATTGTTCCAGTCTTCCGAGACCGTTCCTTTATTTGGGGATGTGCTGCAGGTCATAGACGGTAAAGTGCCGATGGTGATGAAGATAAAAGCAAAAACCTCCTGCAAAGCACTTTGTGAGAGAGTGGCGGCAATTATGGATTCCTATTCCGGCGTGTACTGCATGGAATCCTTTAGTCCCCTGGCCCTCATATGGTATCGCAGGCATCGTCCGGAAGTTCTAAGAGGCCAGCTTTCCACGGACTTTACCAAGGATACCATAGAGGGAAATAGCGTGGTGCAGTGGTTTTTGCAGAATCTGCAGTTTAATGCACTGACAAAGCCGGATTTTGTGGCGTATAACATCCATTACAGTGACGGTCTGGCACTGCATTTGTACCGGGAAAAGTTTGACGGTGTGACGGTGGGATGGACATACCGGAGCAGGGCAGACTGGGAAAAATACGGCAGCGAGTTTGACATTCACATATTTGACGGGTATCATGATATAGAGAAAAATGAAAAAAATGCGTAGAATGGAGGTAAAGTTTGAAAAACAAAGTTTTTCAAACTGCAAGTTTTGAGCTGCGCCAAAACTTGAGCCATTAAGCTGCAAGCAGACCGCATAAGCGGACTGCTATAAAATACAGTCGCAGCATGGAGGCTAATATGAAACATGTAAGACAAGCAATATGTATATTTGGCGTAATTTTGCTGGCGATGATTCAGCCGGCAGGCAGTTTGGGAAATGTACCCGACGCCAAAGCGGAAACGACGGTGTATGTCACCAGGACCGGAAATAAGTATCACACCCACAAGTGTGGAAACGGAACTTATTATGCCGCCACGTTATCGGAGGCAAAGCAGAGGGGACTGACAGCATGTCAGAAATGTTTCCCGGGAGGGGCTCCATCAGATACCACAGGCAGAGCACAGGCTCTTCAGGTTCTACCGGCACGAAAACCACCTCTGTCAAAATCAAATTAAATGCGTCAAGTGTAGTTTTGGTAAAGGGGAGTACCAAGAAATTAAAAGTAAAAGGCGGTGCCGGAAAAATTACATGGAAGTCCAGTAAAAAGGCAGTGGCAAAGGTTTCCGGCAGCGGTAAGGTAACGGCGAGAAAAAAAGGAAATGCCACGATTACGGCAACCCGAAGTGGAAAGAGCGCCAAGTGCAAGGTTAAGGTGGAAGAACCAAAGCTGACACAGACTTCTTTAACCTTAGGTCTGAATGACAGCAAAACTTTGAAATTAAAGGGATGTGGGCATAAGGTCAGCTGGAGTACATCTGACGATATGGTTTGCAATGTAACAAAAGGAAAACTGACGCCATATGAACCGGGAACGGCAACGATTAAGGCAAAAGTCCACGGAAAGACTTTTAAGTGTAAGGTGAAAGTAACAGCGCCCAAAGTAAGCACATTTTCTTTGTCTGCGACGAGTGTCAGAATGGACGCATACCTGGATGATGATTATATGTTGGAGATTCTTGGAATTGAGGAAGAATGGTTTCGTTATCTGGATGTAAAGGTGACGTCTTCTAATCGGAATGTGGTGACGGCAGATGAACAGAATGGATATGTGATGCTCTATGCAGGGTCTCCTGGAAAGGCAGATGTTACCGTGACAATTGATGGCATAAGCAGAGTGTGTCATGTGGTGGTGGAAGAGTAGTTTTTACTGTTTTCTTAACGCATGCTTAAATGAAGATGTTTATGAATGGAGGTAAGAGTGAAAAAATTGTTTCACAACACAAACACAGTTTGTGTGGCAAGTTTGTGCAGTGAGCAGCACAAACATTGGTACATTAGCTGTTCGCAAAGGAGGCTCACAGCATGAGTACAACTAAGAAACACGTAAGACAGATATTGCGTGTATTGTTGTCCACGTATAATGGAGAGCGATTTCTCAGAGAACAGCTGGATTCCATATTAAACCAAAGTCTGTATAAAAATCCGGAATGGTCTGTGGAATTAGTAATCCGGGACGACGGTTCATCTGATTCCACCAGAGACATTTTATCAGAATATGAAAAAAAACATGGAGTAACCTGCATATATGGTGAAAATATCGGTGTAATCGCCAGTTTTTTTGAATTAATCAAAAATATGTCGGAAGGGGCAGATTATATAGCTCTTTCCGACCAGGATGACGTCTGGATGGAAGATAAATTGGAATCGGCAGTTCAGGTACTGGAGGATGAGAAGAGTACAAAACCTCTTTTATATTGTGGGATGTGTCAGATTACAGATGAAAAACTGAATCCAATGGAAACTGTTTTTTTTACGGACCATATGAGACCGGCTTTTGGCAATGCCTTGGTGGAAAATATCTGTACAGGGTGTACGGCTGTGTTAAATCAACCATTGGCAGCGCTTTTACGTGTTGGGAAGCCGGATTTTACAGTGATGCATGACTGGTGGATATATATTTTTGGAGCGTGTTTTGGCAAGGTAATCTATGATGCGGTTCCACATATGTATTACCGCCAGCATGGGAAAAATACCGTTGGGGTGCGGAAAAGTTATGTGAGCGAGTTTGTGGCAAGAGTAAAGCGGTTTCGTGGAAATCGTTATAATATCAGCCGTCAGATAGATTCTTTTCAGAAGTTATGTAAAGAACATGATTTGCCAGTCCCGGAAGAACATATGGAGCTTATGGGCATGGTATTAACTGCAAAAAAACAAATTCGTGCAAGGTTTCAACTGATGCACAGCGAAAAGATATACAGGCAGAGAGCAATGGACAATATAATTTTTAAAATGATTTTTTTGTCAGGTACGATGTGAAAGGGAATATAGTAAAATAAGGAGAAGAGAACGAAATGATTAAGGAGAAAAACAACGTAAAGGAGATATGAAATAGTCTCTATCAAAGTAAGCGGGAATGGATACTACTTTCTGCCAGAATAATAAACCAGCCGTTTAGAAAAGAAAAAGGCTTAAAAAGGAAGGCATGGGAATAGAAATGTTAAAAAAAGCCGTGAGATATACACAAAGATATGGAATCCGCTGTACAGTGAGAAAAATAATCTTTAAACTATACATTAATTATTTCGAGGGCGTGTTTCGGGTGAATCGAAGACTAAGCCGGAAACAGCGTATCTGCCAGGAGGAGCATTCGTTTCCAAAGGAACATCTGATTAGCATTCTTGTACCATTATACAATACGCCGGAGAAATTTTTGAAAGAGATGATAGACTCCGTATTGGAGCAGACATATGGAAACTGGCAGCTGTGTATGGCTGACGGAAGTGATGAAAGTCACGGTTATGTGGGGGATGTATGTCGGAGCTATATGGAGAAGGAACCGAGGATTTTGTATAGGAAACTGAAGGAAAACAGAGGGATTTCTGAAAATACAAATGCGTGTATGGAGATGGCAGAAGGAGAGTATCTGGCGTTGTTTGACCACGATGATTTACTTCATCCATCAGCGCTTTTTGAGGTGATGATAGCGATTACACGCAGCGATGCAGATTTTGTTTATACAGATGAGGCATCCTTTGCCAGAAGGGAAACACATTTGTTAAGCGTACACCGGAAGCCGGATTTTTGTATGGAGAACTTGCGTGCAAATAACTATATCTGCCATTTTACGGTTTTCAAAAAAGCCCTTTTGGATAAAAGCGGTCTGTTTCGGAGAGAGTATGATGGAAGCCAGGATTTCGATTTGATACTGCGCCTGTGTGAGAATGCTGCCAATATCCAGCATATTCCTAAAGTTTTATATTTTTGGCGTGCACACAGTGGGTCTGTCGCTCAGGATATTTCCAGTAAGGAATATGCCATCGATGCCGGGCTGCGCGCGGTGGAGGCACATCTGCTGCGGCAGGGGATTCCTGCATCCGTGGAAAAAATCAAAGAGGGGATGATAATATATCGAGTCCGGTATGAGATAGATAACGCAGAGATAGAAAAACTTTGTGTATTGAGGGAAGGGGAGGAGCATAGGTTAGATGCTGTCAGAGCAGATAAATCGATACAATATATTCTGCTTTTGAAGAAAGAGCTGGTGTGTCCAGGGAAAGAGGATATAGGGAAACTTTTATCGCATATGGTTAAGCCGCAGGTGGCAGCAGTTACAGGTAAAATTATAGGAAAAAATGGAAAGATAAAGACAGCGGGGGTGATGATAAAGAAGAAGGCGGGAACATACCAGGTGCGTCATTTGTACAGAGGCTTTCTGGCAAAGGAGCCCGCTTATATGAACCGACTTTTGTATCCCACCGGGATACCGGCAATTTGTAATGGGTGTATGCTGATACGGAAGGAGTGTTTGGACGGGCTGTCGCCAGAGAAGTTGTTTTCCATGGAGGAGTGGCTGAAGCTTTGTGTAAGACTGAGGAAGGATATGTATGATATTATCAGCGAGCCGGAGGTAGAAATTTATCAATGTTATTCAAAGAGTGAAGCAAAAAAGGCGATATAGCTGTGATTAGAGTGTCGTTAACTTGATATTATTGATATGATGTGGTATACTACAGGCATTGTATACATGGAGGCTTATGATGATTTGCTGTTTTAAACAGGTTAGTGATTTTATAAAAGAGTTGATTCAAAATCGCAGCCTTATATTTAAGCTGGCGAAAAATGATTTTAACACAAAGTTTGCAGGCTCTTTTTTTGGCATATTTTGGGCATTTGTGCAACCAGTTGTTACCATTCTAATATATTGGTTTGTTTTTTCCGTGGGGTTTCGCACACCGTCGGTTTCGGACTGTCCATTTGTATTGTGGTTGACTGCGGGACTAGTTCCGTGGTTTTTTTTCTCAGATGCATGGAATGGCGCAACAAACAGCTTACAGGAATATAGTTATCTGGTAAAGAAAGTAGTATTTAAAATTAGTGTGTTGCCGATTGTCAAAATTACGTCAGCAATATTTGTAAGTGTTTTTTTTAATGTATTTATGTGTATTCTTTTTGTTTTGCATGGTTATATGCCATCAGTATACAATGTGCAGCTGATATATTATTTGTTTTGTGCATACATTCTGGCTTTGGCGTTATCTTATATAACGGCAAGTATACTGCCGTTTTTTAGAGATTTGACTCAAATTATGAACATTGTATTGCAAGTGGGTGTATGGATGACACCAATTATGTGGGATGTTACAATCCTTCCTCAAAAACTGCAATGGTTAATGAAATTCAATCCCATGTTTTACATTGTACAGGGATATCGAAATGCATTGATAAAGAAAGTATGGTTCTGGGATGAGACATTATGGACGGTTTATTTTTGGGGAATTATTATTGCACTATTGTTTATGGGAAGTGTACTGTTTAAGAAGCTTAAACCACATTTTGCAGATGTATTGTAAGCGAGGCTGTGAGAAATATGGATACAATTATTCAAATTGAGCATTTAAAGAAAACATACAATTTATATGATAAGCCAATTGACCGGTTGAAAGAAGTCTGCAATCCCCTGAAAAAAACGTATCATAAAACATTTTATGCGTTAAAGGATATTTCATTAAATATATCCAGAGGAGAAAGTGTGGGAATTGTTGGAGTGAATGGTTCCGGGAAGTCCACATTGTTGAAACTAATTACGGGAGTACTTAATCCAACCGCAGGAAAGATTACTACAAAAGGAAAAATTGCCGCCCTGTTGGAGTTGGGTGCAGGTTTTAATCCAGAATATACGGGAAGGGAAAATATCTATCTAAATGGAACCATGATGGGATATACAGAAAAAGAAATGGAGTCAAGGGTGCAGAATATTATTGACTTTGCAGATATTGGAGATTTTATAGACCAGCCGGTAAAGACATATTCAAGTGGAATGTTTGCGAGGCTGGCATTTGCAGTTGCGATAAATGTAGAACCGGAGATTTTGATAATTGATGAAGCATTGTCTGTAGGAGATACTCGTTTTCAGGTAAAGTGTATTGATAAGATGAAAGCACTTAGAGATGAGGGGACAACGATTTTGTTTGTATCTCACGCAACAGAGCAGATTAAGCGTTTTTGTAATCGGACAATTTGGATTAAAGATGGTGAGATTTTCCGGGATGGGGAAGCTAGCCAGATTGTAGATTTGTATGATAATTTTATGAGATTTGGCGAGAGTTTTCTAAATGCTCATGATGATAAGGCTGAGATAGACACAAAGCCGAAAGACACACCAGCCAATCCGGATATGATTGCCTGCATTCACAATGTAAAGCTTAACAAAAAGGCATTTCGTACATTTGAGACTTTTGAAGTACAAGTTGATTATGAAATAATCGACGACTATGTAGAGGGTTTTTTAGTGGGAGTGGCAATATATAGTAAAGACCGCGAGGAATATGTTTTTGGACCAAATACATTTCTGGATAAGAAAACTTTAGATGGAAAACGGGGCAAGAAAACAATTATTTACACAATACCAAGTCTTCCGTTGATAAAAGGGGAGTATGTTTTGGATGTCGGCTTATTCAATAATGAAGGTCTTGTGAATTTTGATTACAAAATGTCAGTAGAATCCTTTGCAATTAGTAACGAATATTTTTCTGAAGGGATGGTTTACATCGAACATGAGTGGAAAGAAAAATCAGATGATTAGTTTTGATCAGTATCAAAGGTATGCAACCTTTGGAAGAATAATAGACTCTATGCAGAAGGAGCTTTCTCCTTCTTCTGTTTTGCGCATTCTGGAAGTGGGGGCAAATGCACAGAAAAATCTTGAGAAATTTGTGGATGCAGATATTTACTATACAGATATTGTGGATATTGATGGTTTTGAAGATGATGACCATTTTTTTGTCGCAGATGCCACGGATTTGAAAGGAATAGAGGATGACGCATATGATATTGTGGTGGCATCAGATGTATTTGAACACATTCCGACAGTTTTAAGGGAGAGTTTTCTTCGTGAGATAAGCAGAGTTAGTAAATATGCGGCTTTGATAAGTTTTCCACAGGGGAAAGAATATGTGGAACGGGCGGAAAAGAGGTTAAATCAATATCATAAAAGCATTTACGGAGAAGATTATATTTGGCTAAAGGAACATTTGGAGAACGGATTGCCGGATTTGGGTGTAGTTAACGCCATGCTCCGTGAGAATCATTTATTTAAGGTTTCTTGTGAACATGGCAGTATCCGCATGTGGGAGACTATGTTTAAGGCGCATTTTTTTGCCGTGCATAATCAGAAAATGATAGAGTATCGGCAGTATATTGACGAAGAATACAATGCCAATGCATATGCCTGTGACATTGATGAAGAAAATTACAGGGTTTTTTATGCAATTACTAAAATTGAAAGCGATGTCCCTTTTTATGAGAAGCTCATGAAGGGATTATTTGTAAGTGATGAAAGCAAGTTGTTGGGAGAGTATGTAAAAATTAGGGATTTATGTCAGGAAGTAAAAGATATCATGTATGTACAGATATCCGAAGCACAGGAACAAATAGCGCCATCAGTCTGCTATGTTAATACCGGGGATGGGTACTC
>CAZSGT010000013.1:0-14120 GCA_964606215.1 uncultured Lachnospiraceae bacterium | reverse complement strand
GTTGTTCTTTGTCTTGCGGGAAAGAATCCGAATTACATTGCGAATCTCTGTATCCCTGCCGATTACCGGGTCCAGTTTTCCCTGTCTTGCCCGTTCAACTAAGTCATATCCATATTTCTCCAAAGTGTCATAGGTGGCCTCCGGGTTGTCCGTGGTTACCTGCTGTCCACCCCGGACTGTGGCAAGCGCCTGCAGGAAACGCTCCCTGTCAATGCGAAACTCTCCAAACAATTTCTCCAAATCACTGCCACCATTTTTTAACAGGCTGAGAAAAAGATGTTCCACGGAAACATAGGCGTCCGACATAGCCTTTGCCTCATCCTCCGCATAAATCAAGACTTTATTTAAATCATTTCCCACATATATATTTCCTCCGGACACCTTGGGCCGGCGCATCAGGATTCCCTCAACCTGTGCCAGAAACACCTCCGGGGCAATCTCCATCTTTGTCATAAGACGGCTGATTAAACTGTCCTCCAGGACCATCAGACTGTACAAGAGGTGCGCCGGAACCAATTCCTGATGCCCGTAATCGTAGGCTGCCTTTTCACAGCCGGAAATCGCCTCCTGGGATTTCTGTGTAAATTTTGTAATATTCATAGCCAAAACCTCCCTTTCGTCTTGTTCTATATCAACTATAACACATATATTTTATATGTCAAGCATTTTCTGGGAACTGCTTTTGATACAATGATATTCCAACATCTTTTAATTTATATGAAATGATTCTCTCTTATGTATTCATGCTTGCCAATGTCTGTATCCATATGCTATATTAACATAAGAATGTTTGCAGGAAAGGTGAATACTTATGGCTAAAAAAAAGAAAACATATTCAAAAAAACAACAGGCACAGCAAAAACCACCGACAACAGCAATGGGATATTTGCTTCCTATTATATTTTGTATTGGTTTCGTTCCGGTTATAGTATTTTATCATTCATACAAATGTGAACTATGGGAGTATGGCTGGTTTGATATCGGTGAATATATCGGAGATTTATTTTTATATTTTAAAATGTTCTGGTTTATTGCTGCGGGTATTTTTATACTATTCTGTATTTTATATTGGAAATTATGCAGTAACCGGACGTTACTTTTTTCTAAAGCCTGGATTCCGCTACTGATATATGCCATCCTTTCCATCATATCCACTTTCACATCCGTAAGCATCCATGCCTCCCTCTACGGTATCTGGGAGCAATTTGAACCAGTATGGGCTTTGCTGGGCTATTGTCTCCTGGTATATTATGTAGCTATGGTAATTACATCGACGCAGAGTGCCGTCACTGTATTAAATTTTTCCTTAATTGGTGTGGCGCTGGTGGCACTGATTGGTGTAAGCCAGGCGGCAAAACATGACTTTTATGCGACAAAGATAGGATATGACCTAATCACTCCCGCATCATATACACAACCACTGTCATTCAATTCTGAACCCGGCCGGGTTTATGCCAGCCTATACAACTCCAACTATGTAGGTTCCTATGTGGCATTAATTGTGCCAGTGCTTATTACCCTGTTTGTAACTACTAAATTTGAGAAAAAAACAATTTGGAAGCACGTATGCTATATACTACTTCTTATAAGTCTGCTGGTATGCCTGTTTGCTTCCCAATCCCGGTCCGGCATTCTTGCCCTGGGTGGACTTGCTGTGGTATTCGCCATATTTGCACGGAAACATCTTCTGAAGCACTGGAAGATTTCCTGTATTGCAATTGCTGGTGTTATTACTATTTTCATAATCGTTAATATTGCAGGTGGAAATGTACTGTTTTCCAGACTTCGTACCATGTTCACCCCCACACAGAAAGAGGATACCATTCGGAATATATACACCAACGATGATAATGTTACCATGGAATTTTCCACCGGAACCCTGGTTCTGACATACTCCTGGAATGCAGACGGCAGCATTCTCATCCACGCCGAGGACGATGACGGAAAAGAGTTGTCCGTACTACCTTCTCCGGCGAACCCATCCCAGTTTGTGATTGAAGGTTCCCGCTTTGATTTCCTCTGGATCATTTCTTCTCCCCACACCACTGCCATATGTGTATATATGCCCAGCACCATTAAAGTAGAAGGCTTTAAAGACTGGCATTTCTCCTACGAAGTGGACAAAGACGGCACTTACTATGCCATCGGAAGCCGGAATAAACACTATAAAATAACGCATCCGGAATATGTGAAATTTTTGGACGACCACTCCGATCTCTTCAACAACAGAGGGTATATCTGGTCCAGAACTTTGCCTCTTCTGTCCAAATACTTTCTCCTTGGCTCCGGTCCGGATACATTTTCCATTGTCTTTCCAAACCAGGATGAAGTAGGGCTTTACAACGGCTCTCATGACTGCGAAATCGTCACCAAGCCGCACAACTGGTTTTTGCAGGTAGCTGTACAAACCGGCGTCCCATCTCTGATTGCCCTGCTGATTTTCTTAGGCATTTACTTTTTTGACAGTATCCGTCTGTACTGGCGTTCCAGCTTTACGGATATGGGACACAAACTTGGTTTTTCCATTTTCCTTGGCACCTTCGGCTATGTGGTAACTGGAATCATCAACGATTCAACCATCACCGTAGCCCCTGCATTCTGGGGAATTTTGGGACTGGGCATTGCCATGAACCGTCTGCTGCGGAGACAGGCAAACCCCTCTGCCAAACGGACAAAATAGTCAAATTTCTTCAGCCAGCTCCAGAGCATAACTTAGTCTCTTTTAGCACAATAAAAAACTACGTACAAGAAAATGGATATTCTATCCGGTTTTTCTGTACGTAGTTTTCTTTTTCAAACCGTTCCCGGTGCGTTTTTAACCTTTCCGGCAATTATATATCCGGAATTTCATGTATATTTATAGTTCTGATACCGCATTCCGCAAGTCTTCCGTCATATTCATCAACGTCTCGGTCTGGGAAGAAATCTCCTGTGAATTTGCAGCTATGGCGTCAACCCGCTCAGACATCTGGTTGATATCCTCAATGAGGCTCTTTATCATCTCCACACTCTGTGCCAGCTTCGGTATGGTCTGTGACGCCTCTTTATTGTTGTTTTCAATCAGCGTTCTCGTGGTATCGGAAAGGTTCCGAATCTCATCTGCAACCACAGCAAATCCGCGTCCCAGCTCACCGGCTCTGGCAGATTCAATAGAGGCATTCAGGGACAATAGGTTTGTCTGATTGGCAATATCTGAAATGTCCTGATTTGTCTCCTTGTAAATCTCAATGAATCCGGAAATCGTCGCCAGGGACTCATTTAGATTTTCACAGAACTTTGTAATTACAGAAATTCTATTTGCCAGGTCGCTGGCATCCTCCGCAGAAGCTTCATTGGAAGTATTCAAATCGGCCACAGACACGCCCAGGGAAGAAAATCTGGAAACAATGGCGTCCAGCTTTTGCTGATGAAGCTGATACTCTTCCTGTTCCTTCTCCCTGATGGCAGTAAGGCTATTTTTCTCCTCCTCCGCCAAATCCTTAATATAATGGATACAATTTTCTTTGCGGTTTACATTGTTATGAATTGCCTTTGCCATCTGTTTACAGGTGTCATATCCGCAAGCGCCACAATCAATGTGTCTGGACTCTGACTGAGTCTTATTCATGTCATTGAAAATCCGGTTGTAATCTTCTTTGGACGGCTCTTTTTCTGTAATGGTCTTGGCAGAATATTTACGCATAAAATCCTTGATATCCAGTTCCTTAAAGGCTTCCATAATGTTTGCAAGCCGTTCCTCTGGCGCAATCTGCTTCGTCCACGGACTCTTATTACGTTTCCCAAACAAACCGGTCTTTTCTTCCTCTACCTTCTCCAAATCACGCATCTTGCTCAGCGTCAGCATAACATCGTCCGTACCTCTCTTTGGGTCTGTAGCGGTACCATAAATACAACCCTTGGCACAATTCAGCGCATCTACCATAAAGGGCAGTTCTTTTCCGTCATTGATTCGTTCCAAATAGGTGCGCAGATAATGATATGCCTCCTTTTCACCTTCAATCTGCCGGATTACCTGGCCTTTTCCAAGAAAATGTTCTACATTCTCCTTCAAACCACCGGGCATCGGATACAGGGAGCCCAAACCATATTCCAGCTCGTCGTTATACTCCTTTGCCTCTCTGAAATCGTCCCCAATATACTCCATCAACTTCTGGAATGTAACATTATATTCAACATATCCTTCGCAGTTGGGGTCGTTAATCTCCTTATGCTTTGCAATACATGGACTGATAAACGCAAGGTTATCTGTCACATGAAGATATTTTTTTGCATACACCGCCATACACATCATCGGACTGTGTATTGGCACCAATCTTGGAATCAGCTCAGGCACATATTTTTCAACATAGTTTACAATCGCCGGACAGGGCTGGGAAATACCTCCCAAAAAATTATTTTCTGTAATATACTTCAAATATCCCCACGTAGTAATATCGGCGCCAAAAGAAACGCTGTAAAGATGATTCACTCCCTTGCGCTTCAGATATCCCAGCACCCGTTTGTACTCTTTGGGATAATTCGCCAAAAATGCCGGTGCAATAATGATAGATACCGACTTTCCTCCCGCCAGGTCATCAAAAAATCTCTGTGTATCATCCCCGTATTCCCTCGCATCGTGTCCGCAGGCGTCAAAACACGCCCCGCAGGCAATACATTTTTCTGAGTCGACATGAACCTTACCTATATCTGTTGCCACGTTTGACAACAAAACCGGACACTCTCTAACACACTTATTACAGCCTGTACAGGCATCACTCGTATATATCAAATCCATATTTTCTCTCCTCTTAATGTATTTATTATAAGTCTCAGTAAAAACCCACCCTGTATACGCCGCTGCCATGTCTTGTTATGTTACCTGAACCTTGACCGCATATATTTTCCTTCTTATTTTACCTTAACATTAACCTTATACGTTCTTCCGTTCATCACTACCGTAATCTTTGCCTTCCCCTTTTTCTTTCCAGTAACAACGCCCTTTTTATTTACGGACGCCACCTTCTTCTTGGAAGACGTAAACTTCATACCTCCAGCAGAAAGCATATTTGCAGGGTTCACAAGCGAGCATTTCTGCTTACGTTTTAGTTTCACGGTAATAGTGCTCTTATTCAGTATCTTTACAGGATTTTTCTGTACTTTCACCGTGACCTGTTTCATATACGTCCTGCCATTGTAGGAAAGTGCCACATTCAGCTTTGCCTTACCTGTTTTCTTCGCTTTAATCTTACCGGCTTTGTTCACCTTGACAATTTTCTTTGCTTTCTTATTGGCATATGCCACTTTGGCAATCCGTACACTTCCGGAATTGGTAGAAAGCTTATAACTGCCACCTTTCTTAAGCAGCACATTTACTGTAGTAAGTGCCGGTATAAATGGTGCACGGGTTGGTTTTGGCTTTGCTGTTGGCTTTGGCTGCGAAGTTGGTTTTCCGCCTGGGGTCTTTGTCGGCTGTGCCGTAGGGGTAGGAGTAGGAGTCGGTGTTGGTTTTGGATCTTCCCCACCAGAACCCTTATAATCTTTTCCGTTTGTCTCCGTAATCGGTACCGTAATCTCTTTTGTCTTCGCATCAATCGCCGGAGCACTTCCCTGTCCCGTCACAGATACCGTACCACCATCAATGGTCACCACATCTGCTTTCATGCCTGGGCTGTCACTACCGCCAGTAATCGTAACCGTGCCGCTGTGAATTACTATTTCCTCCGCGCGGATACCTGGAGCACCAGCGCCTCCCTGTACCGTAAGACTTCCGTCATCCTCTGCCTGAATCGTTACTGTGCCTGCAGATGTAATACCGCTGACGCCGTTTTTGGTAGAAGTAATCTCAGAGTCACCCTCTAAGTTTAATGTAATATCACCGCTTCCGTCTATCGCCTCAAAGGACGTATCCTTTAAATTGATAGTTACATCTTTTGTTGCCCGGATAGTCAGGTCTGTATCGCTTCCAGTAATGGTATATTCGCCATTCCCCGTGAGCACCAGCTCGCCATCATCCATATACAGGGTATCCTGGTGGGCATCCACATACTCCTTGTCGCCAAGCTTCGTAAGGTCTACGATATATTTATCCTTGTCTGACATCGCCGTAGTTCCCTTTACAGAAGGACCAGCCTCTCCCTCCAGCACATCCTCACTCTCTCCGTAACGGATTGCAAAAGTATATGTTGTATAGCTGTTCAAATCTTCAAATACATTGGATGTCTGCCATACATACTCGCCATCTTTTAAAATACCATATTCAACGGTATATCCGTCTGCACTTTCTGGCGCCAGTGTAATGCTGTTTTCTGTTACATCTGCCACATGTGGTGCATTTGCCGGCTTAGGAGCCTTCGCCTTCTGTACCTTGCGGACAATTTCCAGCCCCTCAATATCCACTTCATCGCAGACTGCCTGCAGTGTAACGGTATATCCCGTGGTATTCACACCCATACCGTTTTTCAATTTGACTGTTATCTCTGCCTCTTCGCCTGCTTCCAAATCCTGCACGCTTTCCTTATCACATGTAAAATAAGTATCTGCGTCCAGCGATACAAGGATTTCTTCCAATGTCACATTTGTTTCATTTGTAATGGTAACAACGATTCCGGTATCGTAATCATATCCCACAGTCAAATCTTCCACAGCTGCTGCCGTCATACTTACGCTTCCGGTTATCTTTTCATATTTTGCCACATAGACAATATTTGCTTCCACAGTTACCGAAGCTCCCTGGGCAAGCACTGTGCTGTCTCCGCCTTGAACTTTCCAGCCTACTGCTTTGTATCCATCCTTCTTCACAAGATTGTCAAGGGTAATATTTCCTCCGGTCTTTACAGAGTATTCAGCCAACTCCGTATCCCCGTCCATATAGGTTACCTTACAGAGATTTACAAGGTTTTCTTCTTTATCTACCGGATCTGTAGAATATATCTGTGACGCATCGGATTTCACCTGGCAGCCATCCAATACAATCTTCGGAGCCTGAATCGGTATCACCTCCGCATTTGCAGTAAGGCTTCCTCCAAAAAGGTCAATCTCCTCCGTTGCCTTTAATGCTGCTGCCCCGCCGCTTCCGGTGGCTGTAATCCGTCCGCCTTCTATCACAATGACATTCGCTGCGATGGTAGCTGCGCTGCCTCCGGTTACGGTAAGTGCTCCCGCCGCAGAGGTCTGGCTTCCATTCTTGACTGTCACGGTCTTATCTCCGGCTATGCCGTCTTTTACCGTATTGTTACCTGCCAATTTAATAACAACATTCTCTGCAGACTGTATGCTGCCCACTGTGGCTCCAGATAACGTCACTGTTCCGGCAATGCCGCAGATTACGGTCACAGCCTCATTCTTTCCTGTCACTGTATAGGCTTTGTCTGCCTCCGTCAGCGTCAGTTTTCCGGTCTTTGCATCATAGGTTATCTTGCCGTCATGTGCCTCCACGTATCCATCCTCTTTCAGTCTGGATACATCTACGGTATAACATGATGCCGTCGAATAATTTGTCTTTGTCTGCATGGACGGTCCGGTTTGACCCACATTATAGATATTGGTTGCCCTGTAACGCAGTGCAAACTCGTATGCAGTATATTCCGTCAGTCCTGTAATGGTTTTGTCCGTTACCCACTTATAAGAGCCGCCTCCTTCTACCGCTCTCCAACCGTATTCTGCGTTGTCCACTGCCTGAAGCGTAATGGTATTTGCCGTCTTGCTGGCAACTACCGGTGCTGCCGGCTTGGTATCATAGTTTTTCTTCTCAACAATGACTTTGATTGTTTTTTCAACGCTCTTAAATCCATCCGTATCCTTCGGTGTAAACACAACAGTAATGGATGCGCCATTATCCTCAAAGGTAAGGACCTTGTCCTCACCTTTAATTGAAAACGTACCCGGCACAGGGGTTCCGTCTGACGCAGCGCTAAATCCTGTGCTAAGTGATATCTCTGATAACTTTGTGCCTGCAACTACGTTTACGCTGACCGGTACCGTCACTGCCGGTGTCACCTTGGTGACTGTAATCGCCACGTTGCGGGTCACGGTCAATCCATCCGCCGCCGCACCGCTTATAGCAGGGTCAATCATTACATTTTTACTGTTTGAAATCGTATATACCACATTCGCCCCGGTAGTGCTTCCCTTTACTGCCATACCCGGATTCTCCCATGCAAAGGTACCAAAATCGTCTTTTTCAAATGACAGGGTTATATTTTTTAACAGCGTACCCGCCGGAACGGATTTCATAACGGTAGGGAAAGTAACACTGCCAAGCTTCTTCTTTGCCACCTGCACGGTGACTTCCCGCACAACTTTCTTCGTTGTCGCATTATACCCGGTCAGACCTGTATAATCATATTCCTTTGTGTTGGTTGGCGTATAAATAACTTTATATTTCTGGGTTCCTGCATCCGGTTTCACCGTGGAGGTCTCCCATGCATACGTTCCGTAATCATCCTTTGTCTTTGACAGGGTCGCCTTCGCCAACGTATCTCCGTAGGTGATGTCTGCCGCTGTAGGGAATTTGATATCTGCATCTGTAAGGGTAGTTTTTGGTGTAGTACTACCTCCCGTGCCGTAGAATTTCGTCACGCCGATGGCTCCCAACTCCTCATCTGACGCCAGCTCCGTCCCGATTTCCTCGTTATCTTCATTTGCAAGATATAATGCCGCTGCAGCCCCTGTAAAAGCCGCATTGTAATCAATCGCAACCTCATTACAATAGTAATCTGCAGAAGAATCGTGATAAGAACCATCTGCACTTTCAATTCCTCCGACCAATGCACCCAATAGCACATGCTTCTGTATGGTATGTGCATTTCCCGCATCCGGAAAACCATTGTATCCGGAAGATGAACGGTGATGTGGATATTTTGATGAGTTTTCATTATAACCCACAACATAACAACGCTTATCCTTGCTGTTACCTAATAAAAATTTCATCTGCCCGGTTGCCCATGTAGTATACTGGTCTTTGTCTGCATTCTTATCATAAATCAAGCCTTCTAACTGTATATTGCAGTTATATCTGGCAGACCCCCACATACAAAGCCATGCATATCCATTCGAAATATTTGTTGTACCATTTAATGTTGCAGTTGCATTTGCTGCCAAAGGAGAGAAATCACCACTACCATAAGCCAACGCATATGGTCCTACCTGATCCCACGATGGCCAGCCACCAGTAGTTATCCTTCCCTTATAATTATTATACTCCGTTAAATACCCATTATCTCCGGTTGCCTTATACAGCCATACCGCTGCCAGACAATAGTCATCCTCCCAGGAACTGGAAGCATAAAAATTTCCTCCATCGCTGTTTTTTGCCGCTTTGCTGCTTTTCTTAGCCAACGCAAATAATTTCTGTGCACATTCTAAGTAAGATTCGTCACCAAAATTCATATAATGAATAGCAAGTGCCGCAGCTGCTTCGCTGACCTGATCTGTTGCTGGATTTGAACTATCCGCAAAATATGCCGGACGATTAATCCTCTCATCTTCCGCACTCACCCACTGGTTATGGGACGCACCATCTCCTACCTGATAACAAAACGCTTTCGCATCGCCATTGCTGTCCAATATCGTACATCTGACAAAGTAATCACAAAAATAATCAAGAATATTTTTGAAATGCTCTGTCTGTCCTGCCTTCTCATATGCCTCTTTGAACTCGTAGTAGCCCATTCCTAACACAGAAGCAGTATAACCCTGTGGCAATCCGAACTTATCATGGTCTCCGGCATCATGGAATCCACCGGACACGTCGTATGTCTGATTGCCGTATGTAACTTTCTTATCATCCAGATGGCAGTTGCCACGCCAATCCAGCGCACAAACCCCCTCCAACTCGCCGCACATGTTAGCATCATAGAAATACAGAGATTCCTGTAGTAATTTCGCAAAATTGTACTCAATATCTAAATTCAAATCCGTGGTGGTATCTCCCTGTACACCGCCGCTACCGCCTCCTCCGCCGCCGGTGGAGCCGCCGTCTACATTAGCATTATCAATAACTGCATCAAATGCCCCCGATGAAGAAGATCCCGTCTTGTAATACACGACAGCATTGCTGGCATTAATATTATTACTTCCTTTATAATTAAACTTGTATGCTCCATCAGATGCAGAACCAAAGGTAACTCCGGCAGAAATCACCCCATCTCCCACTGGTGACACATACAGATAATCGCCAGTATAATATGCCTGAACCTTTGCCCAGCCTTCACTTGCCCAATTCTGTACTCCGGTAACACCTGTCAGTGGAATCGCCACTATCCAGTCAGAAATCGACTCAGAAAGCCCGTTCTTTACCTGAAGATAATACTCGTGGTAGTCTCCGGCAATATTACTCTGTGTAATCGTGGCTGTCACTTTGGAAGATGTACTTCCAATCTGGCTTGGGTCTGTCAGCGTGTCATCCTGGGAAGGTGTTCCCGAAGACGCCCCAAGCTTGTAGGTCAGCGTATAGGACGCATTTCCCAGAGCCTTGGAATCCACTATGAATCCAGCACCACCAGAACTCTTTCCTGCCGGTATGGTCATATTGTCCCAGACATTTCCTTTTTCGTCTGTAGTTTTACAGGTTCCAACAGTAATCTTGTTTCCACTCCGGCTGACACCGTTCCAGCCAGCATTCCATTCCTGAATACTGTTACAGGTAATGATCAACTCCCAGTCACTGATATCCGTATCCGAATTGTTCACAATCTCCAGCGCATACTGGGACAATTCCTGTGATGGACTGCCGGTCCCCCACGTGCCTGCAGGAATCGTGTCAGTCCTCGTAAACTTAACATGCACCGGTTTAGACGACTCCGTTCCTACCTGTACAGTCTCTGTAACGCTCCCGGTATCTGCTGCCTTTGCCACACTGAGTCCGCCAAGATTCATGCCGGACAGCACGAACACCACTGCCATAAACAGTGCCAGTGCCCGTCTGCCCATGTGTTTACATGTTCCCCGTTGTTTCATAAACATCCTCCTTACTCATGTATTTTCACTTCTCTCATCTTGCTTCACTTTCATTTTACTTTCACATTTACCGTATATTTTTTCCCTCCTATAACCGCCGTAATCTTGGCTTTTCCCTTTTTCTTTCCGACAACCACGCCTTTCTTGTTCACTGCCGCCACCTTCTTTTTTGAAGATGTAAACTTGATTCCCTTTGCTGAAAGCATATTTGCCGGATTTACCAGTATACACTTGCCTTTGCGTTTCAGTTTTACAGAAATTACCGCCTTATTTAATACTTTGACAGGATATTTCTGCACTTTGACCGTAACCGCTTTTGTATAGGTCTTGCCACTATACTGGAATGAAACGTTTAACTTTGCCTTTCCTTTTTTCTTTCCCTTAATCTTTCCTGTTTTATTTACCTTAACAATCTTTTTCGCCTTCTTGTTCCCATAAGCCACCTTCGTTATGCGCACATTTTTGGAGTTGGTAGAAAGCTTATAGCTGCCACCTTTCTTAAGCATGACATTTACCGTAGACAATGCTGGTACAAAGGTTGCTGTCGGAGGGGTGATACCTGTGTCGTTGCCATTGCCATTTTGGGAACCTGGTTCTTTGCCTCCACCTGGTTCTGTACCGCTTCCTGTACTTGTTCCCGTTCCAGAACCTGTTCCACTTCCAGTGCCTGTACTTGTTCCACTTCCTGTGCCTGTACCCGTACCCGTTCCTGTACCGCTTCCAGTGCCTGTACCTGTTCCACTTCCTGTGCCTGTGCCCGTTCCTGTACCGCTTCCAGTGCCTGTACCTGTTCCACTTCCTGTGCCTGTTCCACTTCCTGTACCGCTTCCCGTTCCTGTGCCGCTTCCGGAGCCAGTTCCCGTTCCGCTTCCTTCACCGCCATAATATTTATTTATGCCAATCGCTTTCAACTCGCTCTCTGATGCCAGCTCCTTTTCTATTTCTTCATTATTTTCATTTGCTAAATATAACGCTGCCGCTGCTCCAGTGAACGCTGCATTATAATCAATTGCAACCTCATTACAATAATAATCTGCTGAAGAATCGTGATAGGAACCATCGCTGCCCTCAATTCCTCCGACCAATGCACCTAATAACACATGCTTCTGTACGGTATGTGCATTTCCCGCATCCGGAAAACCATTGTATCCAGAAGAGGTGCGGTGATGTGGATATTTTGCAGAATTTTCATTATAGCCCACTACATAGCAACGCTTATCACTGCTATTTCCGAGCAAAAATTTCATCTGACCGGTTGCCCACGTAGTATATTGGTCTTTATTCGCATTTTTATCAAAAATCAGTCCCTCCAACTGCATATTACAATTATATCTTGCAGAACCCCACATACAAAGCCATGCATATCCATTAGATATATTTGTTGTACCATTTAATGTTGCAGTTGCATTTGCTGCCAAAGGCGAGAAATCACCATCACCGTAAGCCAACGCATATGGTCCTACCTGATCCCATGATGGCCAGCCACCGGTATCTACCTGTCCCTTACAGCTATTATATTCCGTTAAGTACCCATCATCTCCGGTTGCCTTATACAACCATGCCGCTGCCAGACAATAGTCATCTGCCCAGGAACTGGAAGCATAAAAATTTCCTCCATCGCTGTTTTTTGCCGCTTTGCTGCTTTTCTTAGCCAACGCAAATAATTTCTGTGCACATTCTAAGTAAGATTCGTCACCAAAATTCATATAATGAATAGCAAGTGCCGCAGCTGCTTCGCTGACCTGATCTGTTGCTGGATTTGAACTATCCGCAAAATATGCCGGACGATTAATCCTCTCATCTTCCGCACTCACCCACTGGTTATGGGACGCACCATCTCCTACCTGATAACAAAACGCTTTCGCATCGCCATTGCTGTCCAATATCGTACATCTGACAAAGTAATCACAAAAATAATCAAGAATATTTTTGAAATGCTCTGTCTGTCCTGCCTTCTCATATGCCTCTTTGAACTCGTAGTAGCCCATTCCTAACACAGAAGCAGTATAACCCTGTGGCAATCCGAACTTATCATGGTCTCCGGCATCATGGAATCCACCGGACACGTCGTATGTCTGATTGCCGTATGTAACTTTCTTATCATCCAGATGGCAGTTGCCACGCCAATCCAGCGCACAGATCCCCTCCAACTCGCCACACATGTTAGCATCATAGAAATATAATGATTCCTGTAATAGCTTTGCAAAGTTATATTCAACATCCAGATTTAAATCTGTAGTCGTATCTCCCTGTATACCGCCGCTTCCGCTACCACCAGAACTGCCAGAGCCACTGTCCACATTGGCATTTTCGATTACCTCGCTAAATGCTCCAGTGGAAGAACTTCCCGTCTTGTAGTACACAACCGCACCACTGGCATTGATATTATTGCTTCCCTTATAATTAAACTTATATGCGCCCCCTGCACCGTCCGCACCATCGGAAGTAGAACCAAAGCTGGCTCCAGCAGAAAGAACCGCACTTTCCACTGGCGCAATGTATAGATATTCATTGGTATAATATGCCTGCACCTTTGCCCATTTAGCACCCCAGTTCTCGGAACCATATATACCCGTCACAGGAATCTGCACAATCCAGTCGGAAATGGACTCCGAAAGACCATTCTCCACCTTCAGATAATACTCGTGATAATCTCCTGTAATCTGGGAGCTGGTAATAACCGCCCGTACATTGGAAGACGTTGTTCCAATTTCACTTGGATTCGTTGCCATCTTGTTATCCTTCACAGTGTTGCTTTGTACCACCAATTCTTTCTCTGCGGCATCTGCCATAACCACACCGTTCAAATTCATTCCGGGCACAATAAGAACTGCCGCCACAACCAGCGCCAGAATCCTTCTACCCAAGTATTTACATGTTCTCCGTTGTTTCATAAACATCCTCCTTACATTATAAATCCTGCTGCCACTACATCCTGAATCCCCCACTCGTCACTTCTGTAGATACAAAAATTCATATCACTTGTTTTCCGTTCATCCGCATTTACGCACTATATATTCATTATAACATCTTTTCAATAAAAAAGAAACGATTTTTGTATAAGTTTTGGGTACAGAAAGACATCTTTTTGCATGCGAATCGTCAAATTGCACAAAACATATGTCCGATAAAAAAAGAGTTTCGCTTGCGAAACTCTTGCGCCGCAAATGCGTCGCATTAGCGAC
>CAZSGT010000012.1:0-14356 GCA_964606215.1 uncultured Lachnospiraceae bacterium | reverse complement strand
AAACACAAAAACCCCCGCAGCAAACTGCGGGGGTAATACGTACATAGAAATCTGCAACACAACCATCCCTATACAGTCAAATTGATACTTGCCGGGGCTGGGGCTGCAGGTGCCGGGGTTGGTACCGCTCCGGCGCCGGTCTGCTCCGCCATCTGTGCGGCTGCTGCTCCCTCTACTCCGGTAGGTCCAGTCTGTGGCACAACAGTTCCTTCCCCTCCCATTGAGGAAGAAGCGGTGCTCTGTGACATACTTTCATCGTTCTTAAGATAATCAATCCTTTTTCTTAAGTACTCTAAATCCGCCATCAAAAGTTCCATGTTTTCATCTCGGCGGTGTGAATTTTTGGTAAAATTTTGTTCCCTCTTTAACTGTTTCTTTATACGCAGAACCTCTTTTTCCAGCTTTGCACTTTCAGATAAACCAAATTCCTTATGAGAAGCAACAATCTGTTTCTTTCTGCGGTCGGTCTGATGCCCTATGAAATCATCATTCTGTTTGTTTCTCTCCTCATAGCGAATATTATTTACTTTCTTCTTGGCAGTGCGAACCATCTTTTTCGCATGGGCAATCGCTATGGTCAGCTCGTTGGAATCATAATTCTTAGAACCCACTTTTTTCTGCAGACTGCTGAGATTGCTCTTTGCAGAAGTCAGCGCATTCCCTGCCTGCATGGAATTCTTTGCCCGCATAATTGCTCCAGACACCTTGCGGTAACTATAGTTCAGCTTCCGTTTTGCGCCTTCGTTTCGCTTATTTTTCTGCGCCTCTCGGCTCTCCTTCATGCTTTCAAGCAAACGATCAGAAAACTCAGAGCCCTCTCCGGCAAAAAAACTGGATTCTTTTTTCTTCTCTTCTGCCTTGCCTGCAGCGCCGTCTGCCGTTTCCTCTCCAGCGATTTCAGCCAGGATTGCATCTTCCTCTGATACATAGCCAAGCTCCCGCCAATTTATGGCACGGGACACACGCACCATTCCCGGGCGGATATCATTCCCCACTGCCTTGTCCCAATATTCGCTTTTCGTTGTATCTTTTGATTTCTGGGTATTCCCATAACGGTTTGCCGCCTCTGCCTGTCTGGTCTTACCTGTCTGCCTCTGAGACATTACAGAAGCTGCAGCATTTGTGGCATCCATGCCATATTGTACTTTCTGTTCCATAAGCATATCTCCATTCTGTACCTTTTCATCCTTGAAAAACCACTACGTCTTATGTATTATTTCGGCAAAAAATATATTTGATTTAACCCATCTTCCACAGGAAATTAAAAAACTTGCCAACAACAGAGTATAGAATTAAATTTATATATAATTTTTTGCAGATATGAGACCTGATTTCCCTTGTCGGAAATAAATTTCATGCGTATTTTACTCGCAATCCTGATTTAACAAAAGAAAAATCCTTTTTTAATTTTTTACATGTGGCAAATTAAATTATTTTCCCAAAAACCTCCCACCTGTATCCAAACCATTACCACAAAAAATACCAGCCAGAGTTTTCCCCAGTTTTTGGAGCTTTTTTATGGTTAATAAAAAATTTAACCGCAAGACTTTACAACTCCTGCGGTCAAATCCATTTCATTAAATTTATATTTAATATTTTGATATAACAAAAAACAGCATATTTTCCTGCGACTCTGGGCAAACCGGCTTATTGTGAAAACGTCATTTTTCTCCACACAGAATTGCCTTTGCACGGTCCACCTGTTCGGTTGTGGGTGTCGGCACATCTTCCAAACCATAAGGAACACCAAGTTCTTTCCACTTGAACACACCCAATGTATGATAGGGAAGCACTTCAACACGCTCCACAGTATCCAGAGTGTCAATGAAGGCACGCAAACTCTGAAGCTGTTCCTCAGAATCCGTATAGCCTGGCACCAATACCTGACGAATCCACATGGTTTTACCATGTTCTGACAGACATTTTGCCATATCCAGAATGTTGATATTCTCCTGTCCAGTCAAATCTATATGTGCCTCGTTGTCAATATGCTTAATATCCAGCATAAATAAATCGGTAACCTTCATAAGCTCTTCAAACTTACCATAAAACGGCTCTTCTCTTGTAAACGGATTTCCGGAAGTATCTAGCGTTGTATGAATACCTTGTGCCTTCGCCAATGTAAACAGCTCTATCAAAAAATCCATCTGGAGCAGCGCTTCGCCACCGCTGACGGTGATTCCGCCTTTTTTGCCCCAATAACTTTTGTATCTGAGCGCTTTCTCAAGCACCTCTTCGGCAGTTTGCTCCGTACTGCCCTCTGTCATTGACCATGTATCCGGATTGTGGCAGTATTTACAACGCATATGACAACCCTGGAGAAACACCAGATAGCGTACTCCAGGGCCGTCAGCTGAACCGAATGACTCGGTAGAATGTATTCTTCCTAAAATCGGTTTGTCTGTATTACAGACGCTCATGACATGTTCTTGCAATAACATCCAGCTGCTGCTCTTTTGTCAGGTCAATGAACTTAACAGCATATCCGGAAACACGGATTGTGAAGTTTGCATACTCTTCTTTCTCCGGATGCTCCATTGCGTCAATCAATTTTTCTGTACCGAATACATTTACATTTAAGTGATGTGCTCCACGATCGAAATATCCGTCCATAGCGGAAACCAGATTCTCAATCTTGTCGCCCTCTTCGTTTCCTAATGCACCAGGATTGATGGTCTGTGTATTAGAAATACCATCCAATGCCTCCTCGTAAGGAAGTTTTGCTACGGAGTTCAAAGATGCAAGCAATCCGCTTGTCTCTGCACCGTATGCTGGGTTTGCTCCCGGTGATAAAGGCTCTCCTGCCTTACGTCCATCTGGAAGTGCTCCAGTAGCCTTACCATATACTACGTTAGATGTGATGGTAAGGATAGATGTTGTAGGCTCAGAATCTCTGTATGTATGGCAGTTACGAATCTTCTGCATGAATGTGCGAAGAAGCCATACTGCAATATCATCTGCACGGTCATCATCGTTACCGTATCTTGGGAAGTCTCCCTCAATCTCATAATCAACAGCAAGACCATCCTCATCACGAATTGTCTTAACCTTTGCATACTTAATTGCAGAAAGGGAATCTACTACGTGAGAGAATCCAGCGATACCTGTAGCGAATGTACGTCTTACATCGGTATCAATCAATGCCATCTGGGATGCCTCATAGTAATACTTGTCATGCATGTAATGAATCAGGTTCAATACCTCCACATACTGCTGAGCTAACCATGTCATCATCTCATCATATTTTTCCATTACCTCGTCGTAATCAAGGTACTCAGCTGTGATTGGTTTATACTTCGGTCCAACCTGTGCCTTACTCTTCTCATCGATACCACCATTGATTGCGTACAGTAAGCACTTAGCAAGGTTTGCTCTAGCTCCGAAGAACTGAATCTCCTTACCAGTCTCTGTAGCAGATACACAGCAGCATACAGAATAGTCATCGCCCCATACCGGACGCATAACATCATCGTTCTCGTACTGTACGGAACTTGTGTTGATGGAAATCTTAGCAGCATACTTCCGGAAGCTTTCTGGCAGATTGGAAGAATACAATACAGTAAGGTTTGGCTCTGGAGATGGTCCCATGTTCTCCAAGGTATGTAAGAAACGGAAACATGTCTTTGTTACCTGGGAACGACCGTCCATACCAATACCGGCAACGTCTACAGTAGCCCATACCGGGTCTCCGGAGAACAACTGATTGTAAGACTCAATACGAGCAAACTTAACCATACGGAATTTCATAGTCATATGGTCAACTAACTCCTGTGCCTGCTCCTCTGTCAGCGTACCGTTCTTCAAATCTCTCTCAATGTAGATATCAAGGAATGTAGATACACGACCAACACTCATAGCAGCTCCATTCTGAGTCTTGATTGCTGCAAGGTATCCAAAGTATAACCACTGGAATGCCTCTTTTGCATTCTTTGCAGGACCGGAAATGTCATAGCCGTAAATAGAAGCCATCTCTTTCATTCCCTTTAATGCGTTAATCTGGTCTGCAATCTCCTCACGAAGACGGAAATCTGTACCGCGCATACCTGGATGTGCGCTGTTTGCCATATCTTTCTGTTTCTCTTCAATCAGGTAATCAATACCGTACAGAGCCACACGTCTGTAATCACCTACGATACGTCCTCTACCATATGTATCCGGCAAACCTGTCAGAATCTTGTTCTTACGCATTGCACGCATCTCTGGTGTGTAAATCTGGAATACAGCATCACTGTGTGTCTTGTGGTATTTTGTGAAGATTTCATGTAACTTTTCGCTTGGTTTGTAACCGTACATCTCGCATGACTGCTCTGCCATACGAATACCACCAAACGGCATAAATGCACGCTTCAGCGGCTTATCTGTCTGCAAACCAACTACCTGCTCTAAATCCTTCATGCCCTCATCAATGTAGCCAGGACCGTAAGCAGTCAGGGATGTAACAATATCTGTCTCCATATCAAGAACGCCGCCCTTTGCACGCTCTTCTTTCTGAAGCACCTGAAGTGCACCCCACAATTTGTCTGTAGCCTCTGTAGGCCCAGCGAGGAAGGACTCGTCTCCGTCATAAGGTGTATAGTTGTTCTGGATAAAGTCTCTGACGTCTATACCCTCTTTCCATAATCTTCCGGAAAAACCTTCCCATTCCTGTCTTTCAGCCATCTCTATTTCCTCCTATGCAATAAAATATTAATAAGTTTCCTGTCATCTAAAATATTAACACTTTTTGGAAAAAAAACAAGTCTTTTTAGGTAGTTTCTTGGTAAAAAATTAAAGAAAAGTACGTAAAACAGATTCTATAGTTGTAGATTTTTAACGAAACACAATTCTACATAAGTAGAATATAAGGGTTGACTCGCCAGAACTGCTTCCGGTTTTCCACACACAAAAATAAGAAATTTAAAGAAAGTCAAACAGATTTTTCATTTCAGGCTGCTTGACTTTCTTCTATATAAATCATACAAATGAACGAAAGAGATACATCTTTCCCTTACATCCATCCGCTTACCTTTGCAATCCAGTACAGCATTCCCAATACCCACCTGCTAAAAATTCCATACAAAATAACCGGACCGGAAATATTAAAAATCTTACAACCGATTCCAAAAACCTGCCCCTCCTTTTGAAACTCTATGGCTGGAGAAACTACGGAATTGGCAAAGCCTGTGATGGGAACCACGGTGCCTGCCCCCGCAAACTGTGCTAACTTTGGATAGATATTCAGTCCAGTCAAAACCACACTGAGCAGGATTAACGTCAACATGCCAAATAATGCTGCATTTTCCCTGCTCTGCCCCATAAACTGGTACAACTGGTTCAAGCCCTCCCCCAGCACGCAGATAAGCCCTCCCACAAAAAATGCCTTACATACGTTTTTTACAGGACTGTTTTTCGGTGTTATTTCATCTACATACTCGTTATACATTTCCTCTTTCTTCTGACTGTCGTTTTCTTCTAAGATTTCCTTCATGGAAGGAATTTCATCGCTCATAATAATCCTCATTTCTGCGCACACTCTTTGCGCATAACGAGTTTGTGTCAAGTGCGCACAGACACAAATCTCGCGTGTGAAAAATTTATTTTTCACACTATGCCCCCCTTTTCATTCACTTACCGGTGATGGCCTGCACCAGCAGCTACAGATGCATATATAGCTGGAGAAAAGAGCCTATGCCCTTTCCCAGTGCCATGAACAGTATAATTACCGGCATTCCGTTTATAATCTTTGTCCGCTGCACAAACACCGGAATGACTTTCAGGGTCTCCGCCAGCGCCATAGACAAACATCCCACAAAGATTCCGGCAAAAATGCCAAAAATCCCCATGCCCACCTGTCCCACTGGCAAATGAAACCGGAAAATCGATAATACATTTCCGAAGGTTCCACCCAGAATAATGCATGTTTCATAATGATAAATCATGGCGGCGCTGCCGGTTCTGGCTGCGATTCTCGGCACAATGCCAAGAATGGTAATAAAGGCAAACACACCTCCCGATACTACAATACCTCCCGCCAGACCTATAATTATGAGGCATATATTTTGTAAATAATCAACTATCAATGGTCTTACCCTCCCTGGATGCGTCGGAGATTACCGCTTTATTCATCTCCTCCTCATAGGCGCGCATCTCAATCTGAATCGGTGTCGGGGCATTGTGGCGCTTACGTGAAGAAAAATGGTTATAAAATGCCAGCATACCTATGACCAGCCCTGCGCTGTAGGCAATTTCCAAAATAGAGCCCCCCGCTTTTTCATGTCCGGTCACCAGCCGGTATCCCATATCAAACACATCCGCCACCGCAACATCTGTATTAAAGGTCATAATCGTAAAGGCAGACCCAAAAAAAATCAACATGGCGGCAAGGGCTGTTTTGACGTATTCCCAGGCTTTCTTTGGGTGTTCGGTCATTTTATATTCCACAATGAAGTCGTTTTCCCCCACATTGATAATCTTCAGACCCGGATGCTCCTTCGTGATTAAATCGATAACCTTTAAGATGGTAAATACATATTTTTCATTGCGTTTTCCCTTGCAGGTATACAACACAAGATTTCCGATATCCTTCTGCAGCTGGCTGTCCACGCAAAAAACAGTGAGGACGTCCTGCAAAAAAACCTTCTTCTGGGATACAGTAATACTCTGTTCGGCTTTTATATACACTACATCCTGTCGCATGGCTGCCCCCTTTTCACGGAGAGGCACACATGGACGTCTTCTGTTTCCTCTTGATTCTCTACCAAAACTCCCTGTCTGTTATCTGCATTCTCATTATTTCCATCGCCATACCATGCCAGCGCCAGGGTTACCACCGCTGCCAGCACAATGGCAATCACAATCTTTTTCGTTTTCATGGGCAACCTCCTTTTATGCATATTGTCCCACAAAAACATCTTTTTATACGGCTAAATTTTCCCGCAATTTCTTTAAAATTTTCTTTTCCAGCCGGCTGACCTGCACCTGGGAAATCCCCAGCTGTTCCGCAACCTGCGCCTGTGTCCGTTCCTCGTAGTACCGCATCCGTATCAGCTGGCTTTCCATACCCTCCAGCGCATCTAACGCCGTCTCCACCGCCACCTTGTTGACAACATCTCTCTCTTCATTTTTTCCGCTTTCAATTTTATCCATCATAATGACTTCGCTGCCGTCACCCTGGCAGATGGTTTTATTCAGAGAATCCACTTCCGTAACCGCTGCCTCCGCCATGACAATTTCCTCCGCATCCATTCCCAGCTCTTCCCCGATTTCTTCTATACTGGGTTCTCTCCCCCACCGGGACATCAGCCGTTCTCTGGCAAGCCGTATGCGCAAAGCATTTTCCTTTAAACTGCGGCTCACCTTTATCATGCCGTCATCTCTGAGAAACCGCTTGATTTCTCCGCTTATCAGTGGTATGGCATAAGTAGAAAACTGCACGCCATAGGATAAATCAAATTTGTCAATGGCCTTTATCAGACCAATGGAGCCAATCTGAAACAAATCCTCACTGTCATATCCCCTGCCGGTATAGCGTCGGACAATACTCCAAACCAATCCCAGATTTTGATTAATGACTTGTGTTCTGGACATCCGGTCTCCCTCTTTTGCCTTTTTTATCAGCAAAAGGTTATCCATATCATTCTCCAATCCTGTGCCTGCGGGCACACACATTCTCCAGTGCAGTACACTAGGAAATTGTTTTCTTCATTAAAATCCGGGTTCCATTTCCAAGGGTGGACTCCACCAACAGCTCGTCCATAAATGCCTCCATAAAGGAAAATCCCATACCAGACCGCTCCCACTCAGGCTTGGTTGTATACAATGGCTCCTTTGCCTTCTCTATATCCTCAATGCCTGCGCCAAAATCTTCCACCCATATCTCGATGTCCCTGTTATGTATATTGCACCCCATGACGATTTTTCCCTCTGCATCTCCATATCCATGGATTATGGAGTTTGTCACTGCCTCCGAAACCGCCGTCTTAATATCTGCAAGTTCCTCCAGGGTCGGGTCCAGTCCTGCCACAAACCCCGCAATCACAATTCTTGCAAAACTTTCATTCTGCGACTTGCTTTCAAAGGTTACCGTCATACTATTACTCTCCATTTTCATCCTCATTTCCTTTCTGCCTCCATGACTGCTTCGTCCACAGACCCACACTTGGGAATTATTTTATAAATTCCCGACATTCTGAATATCCTGTCCACATTTTCGCCCACATTACACACCAGACATTTTCCACCAGTAAAAATCACTTTCTTATACCTTCCCATAATCAAGCCAATCCCGGAGCTGTCCATAAAATCCACCCCGGAAAAATCAAATATTACATATTTAATATTCCCGTTATCAATCATTCTATCCGCATCTGTTCGGATTTTCATGGCATTATGGTGGTCCATGTCGTATTTTCCGTGAATCACCAGACATCTGTCACAAATTTCAAAACTTTTTTCCTGCATATTTTCACTCATACTACAAATCCTCCTTTCATTTTCTCTCCTACTCTTTCCTATTCGAGAACAAAGAGTTTCTCTTGCGAAACTCTTGCGCCGCAAATGCGTCGCATTAGCGACATTATACATCTGCATTTGCGTGCGCATCCTCGCAGAGTATTTTTTATCGAACAGGAGAAATTTCCTATTCGATAAAAAAACACCTTACAACATGTTTTATCTGTTGTAAGGTGTTTTAATGTTTTCTTTATTATAAAGTTATAAAGCATTCCGTATGGAATATACTTAATTTGCTGCGGCAATCTCATCCAGACGTGCCTGTGCATCCGACGCCCTGCCACTTGAGGAAAAATCGGATGTAATCTGCTGGTAATACTTCTTCGCCTTGTCCATATCACCTTTTTGCTGATAGCAGCGTCCCAAATAATAAATGGCATCCACGTTATCTTCCTTGAGCTTAATTGCCTTCTTTAACGCTTTAATCGCCACATCATAATCTGGTACACCGGCATAATCGCCCTCACCGGTAAAGGCGGTCTCTCCCTGGTTGTAATATTCCTGGGAGGCGTTTTCAAAGGTAGCGTCTTTGATTTTTTTATACATATCCTTTGCTTCTTTTATACCAAGATCCTCCTCTTTGATGGCAGACAATGTATCTGCCGCCTCCGTGTTGGAATTGTTCTCATACAATGCAAAGGCTTCCAGCAATATCTTATACTTATCTTCCAGCTTAGACACCGTTTCCGGGTCGTCCCCCTTCATTTTTTCAACCTGTTCCTGAAGCTCTGTAATCTGTGCATTCAAATCTTTTTTGTCGTTCTCCAGGCTGGACTTTGTACTGTTGAGCTCCGCAACCTGTTCGCTTAAACTCTTAAACTTCTTGCTGTCCTCCGAGGACATATTGGAGCTGACCTGGGGGAAGATTAAAAAGTAGGATACTGCCAGTCCAACCACAATACCGATAATCAAATTGACCCAAGGCATGATTCCCGGCTTTTCATCTGTAAAACCGGACACTGGCGCAAAGGTCGCCGTATCGTCTTTGGCAATGGTTTTCCTGGAACCCAGTGTCTCCGATGCAACTCCCGCCGTGTTCTTCCTGGTCTGGGGCTGCGGACTGATTCCAAGCTCCTTCAAATACTTCAAGGTCACCGTATTATTCACATCTACTCGACGAATCTTCTTGAGCAGTTTAATAGCACGCTCGTTGTTGCGCTCATCCTGGTCTGCCGTCTGCATATACAAAAGTGCCAGCAGCTGGTGTGCACGGATAAATTTGGGATTGGTGCTGACTACCTTCTTTAACTGGATAATCGCCATATCCTCGTCGCCGTGCTTGGCAGAATTTAATGCGGCATTGTATTTCTTAATGGTCTGATTTACACTATCCAGCTTATTGGGATTGGACTGGATGGCATTGATGTATTCGTCAGCCTCATTCCCCTCCCCCTGGAAATATTTGCTGATTACCCACTCACTGAGAGCAGAGACAATTTCGCCCATCTCATAATATACAAGTCCCAGCAAATTGCGGGCGCTGGTATTCCCCTTATTAAACTGCAGACTCTTTTGCAGGGAAGCAATGGCTCCGGACAAATCCCTGACCTTCGCCTTTGCCAGTCCATCATTATAGTACATGTTGGAAACACTGACAATCTTACGGTATGTAACCAAATCCTGCCCACAATGGTCGCATCTGGTCTTTTTAAACGGAATCTGCACATTACATCTTGGACAATTCATATTACTCCTCCACCCATTCTTTGGTCTCTTCCACTGTTGGCATGGAATTGCCAATATTGGTCTCACCTTTTAGTATCTGCTGCAACAAATCCGTTACATCCGTCATGTTATTATTATATATGGCTTCCTCTGCCTGTTCCACATCTAAGCTGGGCTGGAATTTTTCTAACTCTGCTTCAAAATTAATCATCGTTGTACCTCCTTATATTACTGTAATTTCCCGCATTTATCAAGAAATATCCATCGTCAAAACCTGACAGGGTTCGTTGTTATGGATGATATGCCACAACGCCATTTCCCCGTTTCATGTATTCCACACTATGTTCTTCCTCTTTTACATCCACCTTATTGCCGCATACCGTCAGACGGGTTCCTGGATAAATTACCCGGTTCACACATACCCTCGCATTGTTTGACTTCTCCAGCTTCACGAGAAGTTCCTCCCGTTTGGCATGCAGCTCGTTGACCCTGGCATCTCTTTCAATTTTTACCCGGAGAAGCTGCAATTTCTTTGCCTGCAATGACTCGTTCGGTCCCTGTTCCAGAATGGTATCAATCTTTGCAATGCCATTACTAATCTTATCAACCTCATTTTCCAATGCTTCCAGCGTCTTCTCGCTCTGAGTCAGCAACACCAGAATATTTTCCGGCGGTCCAGCTTCCACCATAGTTTTTATCTCTGACATATTTCCGATAATGGTACTTTCTACACGGCGCTCCGCAAATATGGAACCTCCAATGATAATGCCAAGTCTGCCTGAGACAACAACATCCTCGCCGGCGTGTACGTCGCAGTTCATAATGGCATTGGCAGTAACCGTACCTTTTGCATCCAGAACTACCTGTTCAAGGAACTTGGCGGAAATATTGCCGCCTGCCTTGATAACCCCCTTGCCATTACCCTGCATACCATTTTTCAGGGTGACGTCCTTTCCTGCAATCAGGGTGGCTCCCTCTACAAATCCATCCACAAAAATATTGCCTTTGTCGGATTCTACTTTACAGCCGGTAAATACACTGCCCCGAAGCATAATATCCCCTCGGAAATGAATGTCGCCCGTCAGGTGTGACACGTCTTCCTGTACCTCAAGATATTCGGAGACCAGAAGCCTTTCATGGGCATATGTCGCCTTCCCCGCAACCGCCGCCGTGTATACAAGCTTATCTTCAGACAGTATAAAATTCCGTCCCCTGAGCTGGGCAAGATTGCGCCCGGGTTTGGCAACCAGCACGGTATTTCGAACGGAGATTCCGTCCTCACCGGTAATCGCCGGGTGATACTCAGCCAGTACCGCTCCCTCTTCTACCGAGGGAACTTCTCCGTACGTGGTATAATCCACAGAGCCATCTGCCAGAATCTTCGGTTTGATGACGGGGTCCGTATCAAAATAAAACGTAAACCAGCCATCCTTTGTTTCACCGGCAGGTTTTCCCCTCGCAACCACCATATCCATTCCGTATAATTTATTATCTGCTATTTTCTTTATAATATCCTCATTGACACCATACACAACTTCTGCACGGTCCAATATATCTTTTAATTCTTCTACTGTATAAGTCTCATTTTCATCTGCTACGTCAATGCACATTTTCGCGGACAGCAACATATCATCAACACTTACACAAATCTCTCCTGAGCGAAGTACTTCTTTATATTCAGCCATAAATATTCCCCCGTTCTGTCCTGTAACCATACCTGTATCTATTTAATTCCAACGTTTTTCCCATCTTTTACATACTCGTATTCATCATATATTATATAGTATTCCATACAAAAATGCAAGAAAACCAGACGGGTCTTCTTGCATTGTATTACTAAGATGGTTAAATATAGATATTCCACCGCCTTAACAATATTACCCAGGCAGTGGGATACAGTCTTTCACCGCCTGGGCACTTCTTAGTGCAAATGATATTTGCGCATCCAATAGTTAATCTGCAGCCAATACGCAATCATCTGCGGTCCCGCCATCAGCTGTCCATACCAGGGTTTCCCATAATCCTTCGGCGCCTGCAAAAATGTTTCCATTTTTTCTTTATCTATATAAGTAAGAATCGGTGCGTTTGCATCGTGGAGAACCTCCTGCATCTGCTCTGTTAAGATCTGCTCATATACCGGGTCGTAGGTCTTCGGATAAGGACTTTTTTTCCGGTACAAAACCTCTTCCGGCAAAAATCCCTCTCCCGCCGCCCGCAAAAGTCCCTTCACCTGTCCATCCGGACATTTCATGGACCAGGGAACATTCCAGATATATTCTACAATCCGGTGGTCCGCAAAGGGCACTCTCGCCTCCAGCCCGGAATACATGCTGGTCCGGTCCATTCTATCTAGCAGGGTCACCATAAACCACTTTAGATTTAAGTATGAAATCTGGCGTCTTTTTCTTTCAACCGTCGTTTCCCCTTGCAATAACGGCGTTTCATTTACTGATTTTTCATAGGTTTCCTGCACGTATTCTCCTAACTGCAGCGCTTCCTTCACTTCATCCTTCAGCAGCAGCTCCCTGGGCTCCATATCCATTGACCAGGGGAATCCATTGCCCTCCAGCATTTCCTGTTTATGAAACCAGGGGTAACCTCCAAAGATTTCATCTGCACACTCGCCGGTGAGCGTAACCTTATTATAGTCTACAACCTTTTTACAGAAATACAGCAGCGAAGATTCAATGTCGGTCATGCAGGGCAAATCCCTGGCGTCTACTGCTTCATAGAGATAATCTGCAAGCACCCGGTTCTCGCATTCCAGATACCTGTGACTGGTCCCGCAGTGTTCTACCATTTTGTCCACCCACGGGCGGTCCTGGGAGGGTTGAAAGCTGCTTGCCTGGAAATTTTTGTCGTTATCTACAAAATCAAAGGAAAAGGTATTTAGCTGTCCTCCCTGGGCATGCAGTTCTTTGGCACAGATTGCCGTCACCAGACTGCTGTCCACCCCGCCAGATAAAAACGTGGATATGGGAATATCTGACAGCATCTGCATTTTCACTGCATCTTCCAGCAGGAAGGCAGTTTTTTCCACGGTTTCCTTGTATCCATCCGTATGCTCATGGCTTTCCAGACACCAGTACATGTGGGTGTGTACACCGTCTCTCCCAATCTCCATAAAGCCTCCGGCAGGCACTTCCCTCACCCCGGCAAACACACCCTTGCCGTAGGTTTTTGCAGGTCCAAGCCCCAGAATTTCCTGAAAGGACTCCTTATCCAGCTTTGGCCTGCATCCCGGAAAGGCAAATAATGCCTTGAGTTCCGAGCCAAAAACAATGGTGTCCTCCACGTTGGTGTAAAACAATGGTTTTACCCCCATCCTGTCCCGGAAGAGGAACAGTTTATTTATGGCTGTATCCCATATTCCAAAGGCAAAGATACCGTTTAACTGCTTTACATAATCTACACCGTATTTCAGGTATCCCCGCAAAATCACTTCGGTATCGCTGGTAGTTTCAAAGGAAACCCCCTCCGCTTTCAATTCCTTTTTCAAGGCATGCATATTGTATATTTCACCGTTATATACGATGGTGACCTCCCTGCCGCCCCTGCGGTAACACATAGGCTGGTGCCCCGTATGCAAGTCGATGATGGAAAGCCTTACATGCGCCAGGCCACACCCTCTGGAAAGATAGACGCCCTCGTCATCGGGTCCTCTGTGCTTCTGTGTGCGATTCATGGTGTTTAACACGGAAATCCACCGTCTCCGTTCTCTGGTATACATTCTTCTCGGATTGCAAAAACCTGCAATACCACACATACGAAAATCCCTCCATTCTTTGCATGTTCCATCAATAAGGGCTGATGACCAGTGGCTGGATTTGCTTTCCCTCCATCGCCGCCTCCACCGTTTCCTGCACCTTATCCATGTGCGCCACCAACGATGTGGGTTTCTTTTCCGGGTCGTCCTGCCCAAATGGAATAAAATATATATTCTTTACATTTAACAGCAGACCGATGTTTTTTAGATTCATTCCCAAAGCATCGTTACTGGAAAATGCCAGAATCAAGGGTTTTTCATTGCGCAGATGCGCTTTTGCCGCCATAAGCACTGCCGAATCGGTAATGCCGTTTGCAAGCTTTGCCGCTGTGTTTCCCGTACAGGGGAAGATAATCAATGCATCCAGATACCCCTTAGGTCCGATGGGTTCTGCCTCCGGTATGGTTAAAATCGGCGGATGTCCCGTAATGTTTT
>CAZSGT010000011.1:0-14557 GCA_964606215.1 uncultured Lachnospiraceae bacterium | reverse complement strand
CGTCCTCCAAATCATTTTCTGCCACACGATTTTCTCCCAGGCGAATCTGCTCGCAAAGAAGATAGCTTCCCAGGTATTCGTGATTCATAACCACGTCTACGCTGACACATTCCGGTGTATACTCCATCCCCATTTTTCTTGCCAGATAATATGTCAGTCGATTACGCAGCAGACTGTTGTCATAGTAATTGGCAAGCAGAACCCAGTGTTTATTTGCTCCCATTCCGAACAAATCCACCTTCTTATCCAGCTTGATTTTGTATGGTTTCTTTTCAACCATCCATGTGGAATTTCCTCGTCCACGAATATAATCCAGCGCAAAGGTCTTGGCAGTATCTTTCATCGCCTTTGCCGAATCCTCCGCAAACTCAAACTCATAATCTTCCGGTATGGAAATGGACATGTTGCCATAACACTCCGTATTATGCTCTTCATCTTTGTTCATATCTGAGATGTAACCCATATCCTCATCAATATGAAAATTCACTACCGGGATGGATTCCGGCACAAACTGAATGGAACGAAGTAATATTTTTGTTTTCTTACTATTTCCGGTCGTGTCGTCCTGGAAACGGAAAGAGATGGTGTGTGTTCCGCTGAGCTCCTTTGTTGCATCGCTCATATCTAAAGAATACACTTTTTTCCTGCTCCAGTTATCCTCCTGTGCCTGAGATGTCATACGAAAGCTTGCAAAAGGCTCTGTGTCATCATCCAGATACATACTCATATATGTCTTGGTTGCCCGTTTGGATAATGCATCAACCTGAATCCGGCTAACCTTTTTTTCCGTAAAATTAAATGTCTGGGAAATAGAAATGGCAGCACCGGAAACCGCACTGTTTTTTCCGGAAAGCAGCAGGCTTCCCTCCTCTGTCGTGGTGTCAAATTCTATATCCTTCTTATTTGTACAGCTAATCTTGCCGGCTTCATATAAATCCGCAAAATTTTGTACTGCAAAAGAATCAAACTGCTCTGTCTGACCGACAGCTTTTGCCTTGTCTGTCTTTGTCTGTGCATCGGCATATGTAAAACCTGTGGCATTCATTGTCAACACCATAGCCAATACCAAAACAAAACTTATCCGTCGTCTGTGTTTGTAGAAAATTGCTTCCATCTGGTTTCCTCCTTGTTTTCTCGCATATGCAATAGTCCTGAACAGCAGTAACAAATGCATCGCATCATAATTTTGCCTCGCCCTCGCGTGCAGGCACGCTTGGTCCATTTATTATTATAACACGTCCTGTACGGTCATTTCTTAAGATTTTCTTACAATTTGCCACATTTTTGACACAAACGTAAAAGCACGCTTTGCCACTGTCCAAACCTGGATACTCCGCTTTTCACCGAATATTTTCCCTGCATCTCTCATATTTTGTATGGAAACATATTTTTATTCTCCATTCTGCACGGGAAAGGTTCGGTTTATTATGTTAAATATTTTGTGGGGTATGATGATTCTCGCCGGTATCGTCACCGGCGCCCTGACAGGAAATATGAAAGCGGTCAGCGACGCTGCCATTGACAGCGCCGGGGAAGCAGTCACACTATGCATCTCCATGCTGGGTATTATGGCAATGTGGACAGGGCTAATGAATATTGCAAAAAAATCCGGTTTGATGGATTCCCTGAATCACGCCCTTCGCCCGGTTCTCCGTTTTCTGTTTCCGGATTTACCCAGGGAACACCCTGCAAATGAATTTATCACATCCAATATGGTGGCAAATATTCTGGGGCTGGGCTGGGCAGCAACCCCCATGGGGCTCAAAGCCATGAAAGAACTTGCCGCATTTGACGAAGAAAGAAGACATATTGTCCCCCGGGGAGTGGCAAGCAATGAAATGTGCACCTTTTTAATTATCAACATTTCCTCCCTGCAGTTAATTCCGGTAAACGTCATCGCCTACCGCAGCCAGTACGGAAGTGCCGACCCTGCCGCAATTGTTGCTCCCGGGATTCTTGCCACTGCAGTCAGCACAGTGGCAGCGGTTATTTTTTGTAAAATCATGTGCAAAAAACGCAAAAAAATTTAATTGGTTTTTCTATGGAGAAATGCTGGCAGATATCGTATAATACAAATGGCACAATATACAAGAGAGGTATAAATTTTATGGATGCAAAACTGCAAAGCAATCTTGGACAAGCTCTGTCTGAGCACACCAAAAAAATTATTATCAGCAATCCAAAGGGAAACGCTTCCTATAAAAAAATTGTGATTGAAAAAAAACAGAATGACTTTCTGGTAAGCAAATACACACAAAAACAGGTTTTCAATGAGACCGTAGGTTTATGCGGTCTGCAACCCTTTTGTGAAAAATTTCTGGAAGAGGATTTTAAGCAGTTAAACGCCTGGGACGATTCTGCAGAATACATGATTAAACTTAGCAAAAAAGGAAAATGTTTATTTCACAAAACAAATGCAAAAAACCTTCCAAAAACATCGGAGAACCATAACCGGGAAAAATCATATCTGCTGCCGGAGGGGGAGGTCATTCCGCCGCTGGTTGATATGGGAATTTTTACAAAAGAGGGCATGGTGGTGCGCACCATGTACGACAAATTTAAACAGATAAACCGTTTTATAGAAATCATAGAGGATGCCGTCTCCAAATATGATTTGGAACAATTTAACATTATTGATTTTGGCTGCGGCAAATCCTATCTGACCTTTGTGGTCTACTATTATCTCCACGAGAAAAAAGGACTGCCTGTCCACATGACCGGACTGGATTTAAAGGCAGACGTCATCGCAAAGTGCAATGACACTGCAAAAAAATATGGATATACGGATTTAGATTTTGCGGTGGGAGACATTAACGGCTACCACGCCGACAGGGAAATTCATATGGTTATCTCACTCCATGCCTGCGACACCGCCACAGACTACGCTTTGTTTAATGCCATCTGCTGGAATGCAAAAATTATTATCTCCGTTCCCTGCTGCCAGCATGAGCTTTGCGGACAGCTGGACAGCGCCGAACAGCCCTTGCTGCAGCGCTACGGTATCATTAAGGAGCGCAGCGCCGCCCTGTTCACCGACGCCATCCGTGCCAATCTGGTGGAGGCATGCGGCTACAAGGTTCAGCTGCTGGAATTTGTGGATTTGTCCCACACCCCCAAAAATATCTTAATCCGGGCTGTTAAATCCCATGTTTCCAGAGAGCATAAAATGAAAATGCTGGAGGAAGTAGACCGTCTGACTACGTGTTTTTCACTGGACCCGACGTTGAAACGGCTGCTCTCACAGGCAGGAAAACTTCCCGAAATTATCTCCCCTGCAGATTCTCAAACACCCCGTACAGGTTTATAACGCCATACCCCCACTCCGGGTTTGGGTAGACAATATTGCTGCGTTTTGCCCCCCGGATTAAATATCCTTTAATGATGGTAGTGTTCATAATCGGATAATTCCCCTGCAGCACCCCCCACTCCAACAGCAGGGCAGAGATTCCCCCCGCTACGGCGCTGGCGATGCTGGAACCGTTCATCCGGCTGTAACCTCCTCCCACATTCGGACACAGCACGTTGACCCCCGGCGATGTAATATCCGGTTTCAAAGAGCCGTTTCGGGCATATCCCCTGCTGGAATACAGATACAGACTATCCTCTGCCTGATTACAGGTTGCGGAGGTGAGAAGATGTGGGTTGTTTGCCGGATCACAGATGGTGGTATTGGGATTGCTGGTAAGAAAAATGGTATCATCGTCTAAAAACGGATAAACCGGAAGCCACATATTGAATGGCCCGGCACTGCTTCCGGTGTTTTCCACCTGAATCCGCCAGACCCCCTCTGACAAACCGGAAAACCGGAACAACACCGTTCCTTCCCCGCTGACAGATTCAAATAACTGTGGTGAAATGGCAAGCTGGGTACGCTCAAAAACAAATGTGTGCCGGAACGTACCTTTCTGTCTCATAGAATACATTGCCGTGGACTCTCCGCTGGGCGAAATAACCGATACAGAAAACACTTCCGGCGGGCTGCTCCACATGGACACCGACATACCCTGCTGGCCTTGATTGACATTAATCTCCACCTGGGTTCGCTCCCGAGGCTGCAAAACCGGACTGAGATAATGATGCGACCGCCCATTCTCGTTTCCCGCAGCAGTTACCACGCAAATTCCCCTTGAATTTGCCAGTCCTTCCAGACAGACTCCCAATTGTCCTCCCCCCACATGGTCTCCAAAGTTGCTGCCCAATGCTATACAGATTACCAAAGGCCGCTGGTATATTTCTGCCATCTCCAACAGATACTTTATTCCCAGCATGATATCATCTTCCTGATATGCCGGGATGTCATCATTTATCTGGAAAAATGTCCGAAGCTTCTCCCTTGCAGGCCGCAGTTTTACCATGAGAATCCCCGCCAGGGGAGCCAGTCCGCTAAAGCCAACCTCCTCCTCCACATTTCCTCCTGCAATTCCCGCCATAGCTGTCCCGTGTCCGATTTCATCTTCAGAGGGAACAACATCCAGAGGATTTTCTGACTTCAGTGCACGGTCAATATCTTCCTTCGAAAATGCCGTTCCGTATTCCCCTGCCATGGGATGCCGTCCACCTTCCACCTCCTCCGGTGATATTGTCTGGTCCCAGATACCCAGAATCCGGCTGGTATTATCTACCTGTTTAAAAGCGGGATGGGTATAATCAATGCCGGTATCTACAAAACCCAACAACACATCTCTCCCATAATAATCCAGCCGGGGCTGCCTGCGAATGGCGCCGACTCCCGTATACTCCACCGTCTCCAAATCCAGAAGCGAAAACAGCCGGGGAATGGTTACCAAGCCCCTTGTATTCTCCTCATAGCTTCCATTTTTCCTGTAAATAACTGACTGTGTAGAATTGACCTCCGAATAACAATCTATGTCGTATATTTTATCCATCTGCTCCAGGCTTTCCAACGAGCGCACAATAAAAGACGCTGTGTTTGGATTATTGATAATTTCCTCGCAGTTTAACGTATTTTCATCCATATAAACCTCCACTCCGGGAACGGCAGAAACCGTGTTTCTACCGTCAGATATGGCAGGATTATGAATTTCTTCTTCACAATCCTGCCATGTACGGTCGATTATTATTATATTATATGGGGGTGTATGAAAAACGTGAAAATCTTTCCCGCTATTTTTTTATCTTGACTTTGGAGCCTGCTCCTTTGGCCTTTAAAAGTTTTTTATATGCAGACTGTTTACTCTTCGGAACTTTGATTTTCGCTTTGGCATGGATGCCCTTAAACGCTTTTCTGCCTACATTTTTATTCGTTAATTTAGTAGATTTAATGGTAATGCTCTTTAATTTTTTACACTTGTAAAATGCTTTCTTTCCAATCTTTGAAACATTTTTTCCGATTACCACTGTCTGCAGCTTGCTGCACCCGCTAAATGCATTTGCACCGATGGTTTTCACATTTTTTCCGAGGACAATTTTCTTCAGATTCTTGTTATTTTTCCACACATCCTTTCCGATTTCTGTAATCTTATATACCGTTCCATCCACCTTTATGGTATCGGGAACTGTCAGGCTGCTTTTCCCTGCTTTTTTGTCCACGGAAACCACCGTAGCATTTTTCTTGCTTTTGTCCGCCTGAATCGTAATGCCTGTACCTGCGTCATAATATTTTATGTTCTTTTCTTTCCCGGTATCCTGGTCTTTTCCGCCGTCCCCGTTTTGATTTTTATCTTTATCCTGTTCGTCTCCTCCATTTCCCTCTGTGGCATTACCAACATAAAAGGTAAATGTTTTCCCGATGGATGGGTTATATTTCGGACGTACTACCACCTGGGCAGTGCCGTCTGCAATAAAATTCAGCTGGTTATTTCCTGTGATGGAAACCACTTTTTCATTTAAGGAAACCACTTCCATCTCATCCAAATCTGCATTGGACTCATCCTCGCAAAGACATTGCAAAGCTTCTCCAATTTTCCACTTACTACTGCAATAAGAATAATAGACAGAAGCTCCCGGTTCCGCCCAGAAAATGCTGTATTCCGTTGGCACAGTTGCATTGTATACCGTACCACAGCCGCCACACTTTACTTTAATGGTGCCATTTACCACCTCAGATTCTGCTACTGTAATATCGTTACTGTGAGTAACCCGAATATCCGCTGAAGCCTGGCCTGCGAGATAATTTTCTGACTCTGCCACGAGTACGGTAATAACTGCGTTTCCTGCGGAAACACCGGTAATCACTCCAGAGCTGTCAATGGTGGCAACCGATGTGTCACTGGAAGAGCAGGTATAGTCCTCGCTGCTGGGAAGATACAGAACCCTGGTGGTATCCTTTTCTGCAATGCGGTTGTTCTGAAGATATACGGACACATTACGCTCTGCCTTGCCGATAGTAAAGGTCTTCAAAATATTTCCCTCATAGGCGCCGATTCCTGTTATGCTCACCGTCGCCTCACCGGCGTCCCGGTTATCCGAAAATCCAATTATATAATCCTGGTCTTCCACCAACGTAACTCCGTCAAGTGTTACCGTAATCTCCGGGGTAATGTATGCCCCGGTATACACATAGTTTTCCTCCTCAAAGGTCACTACCGCATCTTCCAGGGAAGAACCTGTCTCTCCATCCCATGTGGACCAGGTAATGGTTCCGTCATGGTCAGATAAATCCTCTGACCTCCATGCCTTGTCTTCCATATAGTAGGCATTTGCCGTGCATCCCATAAATACCCTGTCATAAAATGCTCCATCTATGGTTTCGCCAAATTCCGGCGCATCACCCATAAAATAAATATGTTTCAGCTTGCTGCAATAGGCAAAGGCAAAAGCGCCCAACGTTTTTACTGACTCAGGCATACGAATCACCGTCAGCGCAGCATCGGAGCGGAAACAATGTGTGCCAATGTCCGTAATACCATTTCCTTCAAATGTCACGCTGGAGAGTTTGGAGCAGTTTCCAAAAGCTCCCTCTCCCATTTGTGTTACCGATTTCGGTATGATAATATTTTGCAGATTGGCATTATAATAAAATGCATACTCCGCAATCTTTGTTACGGTAGTGGGAATGCTTACTTGCCCCGCCACCGGACAGGTAATCAGCGTAGTTCCGTCCTTGCTGTAAATCACCTGATCCTCTTCTTTATAATTGGGGTTATCCTGTGCCACCTGGATTTGTTTCAGTTTCGTACAAGACGTAAAAACAGAGGCGCCAAGAGAAGTGACCGACGCCGGAATCGTGATTTTTTCCAGATTCTGGCAGCTGCTAAATGCAAATTCCCCAATACTGGTCAACGTGTCCGGAAGTACAATCTCCGAAAACTTTGTACTGGCAAATGCACTCTTATCAATTCCCGTTACCGTTTTTCCGTTAATGGTTTCCGGAATCTCCAACACACCCGTCGTGTCGTATCCATCGTACTGGTAAATGACAAGTTCATTCGCAGATGAACCGTAACGGTAACTGAACAGTGAGTCCCGCTCAGTCACTGTATAGGGACGATATCCGTCTGTTTTTGGCATGCTGTAACCGGCTTCCAGCTCATAGTATACGCCATTCCATTCTGCCATGGCGTTCATATGTCCGCTGCCAGCGCCTAAATCTTTATTTCCATTTCTCGCCCATGCCTTTATTCCCATTTTTTCGCACAGGGCAATAATTGCATTGGTACTCGCCCAGCAATCCCCGCCTCCATACAAAATCATGGAATACACGCCGGAGTATGATGCGGAGTAGTCATAACTTGCCGGAAATCTTGCAATCGCTCTCATAACTTCATAGTCCGACATAGTGTCGTTAATATTTTCTTTTATATATGCTTCCATCACGCTGTCGCCGTATGTAATGGAATAGTTTTCCACATGCACCAGAATACGATAAACCCTGTCGCCTGTATCTGCGGCGATGGTTGTATCCCCGGTTTTGACAGTGTAATAGTCGTACTCCTGTCCCTCCGAAACGGAAGCGCTATACCCCGGATACCTTTTCCAGTATGTATATTTAGGAGAAATATAGCCATCCGCAGAAACCTTCGCACTCTCTCCGCTCTCCACACGGTAAGTCACCGTTTTTTCGCTGGAAACGGTCAGCTGATGTCCCTGGGGAAACTCATCCGGTATGCTAATAACCTCCGCCGCTGAACTGTCCAGTCCGTAAATCGTGACTTCGCTGTCTGCTTCCTGTGCTTGGGCATGAAGCGGAAGGGCAAACACCGCCATGCACAAAACAAACAGAGTTAAAAACATATTACGTTTCCATGTACTTGTCTTTTTTAAATCTTTCATATTCCTGCCTCCATTCTGAGAACATATACGTTCAGGGAACCCAAAACAAAGTTTATACATATATTTTACTCTCCTGGCAGAAAAATGACAAGTTACTATATTTTACATTTGCGTAGCTTGATAAAAATCTTACAGTGCAAAATATTCGCCCAGCACTTCCGCAATTACTGTATTTTCCCTTTTTTCTTTTTCCTGTTTACTGCATTTCTTGGCGTCTGCCGTATCCAGTAAACTGTTTAAAAGTTCTTCCATGCCAGCATCCATGGTGCGGTCCAAAATCGTATCAAAACTTCTTTCAGACGTGGCGGCAATCTGGGAATCCTCCGTCTCCGCCATCTGTAACATTTCATTTTCCAGCCGGATTTTTAAATAGTTATCCAGATAATCTACAATGTTGATTTGCAGACGTTTGTGTTTTACGGAAAGATTGATGATGCTGTCCATTAAAACCAAAACCGCGCAAACTGCAATTGCGGTAAAAAAGTGAACAAACAATGCTTCCTGGGATACTCCTGTCATAATGGCACTAACCACCGTTGCTGTTCCATACAGCATGGAAAGAATCAGAATCTGTCCGCTGAGATTCTCCCACGTTGTAAGGAGCACGCCCATAACACGGTATCGGTATACATACTTGTCCACAAAACTTTCTACATTATGTACGCCAATCCGCAATTGATAACAGGTTTCAAATTTCAGCCTGATGAGTTTCATCAGTTTATTATCGGAATTTCCCATTTTATCGGATGCATGAATCAGGTGATTGTATACGCAGGAGACAATGACTTTTAATACGATTCCCACAACGCCAAGTACTATCATGCCATAAACCAGCATATACTGTTCAATAATAGATTTCATTTTTGCCTCTTTTCTGCATACAACAGTATGCGCTTTGCTTTTTCTGCTTTTCCTCTGCCATTTATTGTAGCGGAATTTTCCAACAATGAAAACGAAAATCGTTCGACATTTTGTGGCAACCGTAGTATACTGTAAGTTGTATTTTGTCATAAAAATGCGATACAGCTCGATTTATAAAATTATGGAGGTAATTATGCGGTCGATTCAGCAATTTCTCATCCAGGACTGGGGATATATCCATATACAATTTCCCACCGACTATTTCTGGGTCTATAAAAATAACGATAACGTTATCTGCCTGTTGGATTTTACAAACGGAATCCCTTTTACTGCTGAGCAGCTTCAGACATTGCTGATGCCCATTTCCCATCTGCACCTTCTGTTTCTGGTCCACACCAAAGAACCGGACTGTTTAGAAAATATTCTTCCTCCCGGCTCTGCATTTTGGTGCATACATCCGGACACACTAAAACTGATGGTGTTTGAAAACCAGGACCCGGTTTTTAAAGATTTGGAAATCGACATGGACCGTTTTTTACAAAAAGGCTGCCCCTACATCACCAGACGAAGCCTGCATTACTTTCCCACAGTTACCGCCTGCATTGCCCTGCTTTGCGTTGTGGTTTTTCTGATTCAATTAACACAGTTTAAACAGCTTGTCTATCCGGAACTTTCTGCGGATTTTGTGGCAGAACACGGCGGCCTGAACTGGCGTTTCGTGATACAGGACCACCAGTACTGGCGTCTTATCTCCTGTATGTTTATACATTATGATATGGGACATCTGACAAGTAACCTGTTTTCCCTCTGCCTTCTCGGCACATATGTAGAACGGACATTGGGCAAATCCTATTACCTGTTCACATATTTTGCATCGGGAATTATTGCCAGTCTGGTTTCAATGGTTTATAATATGAACGAAGATACTTTTGTGGTAAGTGCTGGTGCATCCGGAGCAATTTTTGCCCTTTACGGTGCACTGCTGGTATGCACCATCTGGCGCCGCCGTCACGGACATATGATTAACGTTAGACAGATTGCGCTGTTATGTATACTAAGTCTTGCAATGAGTGCTACAGTTGAAAACGTAGACAATGCCGCACACATCGGAGGTACGCTGGCAGGTCTGTTTTTTGCCTGGTTGTGCATCCTGGTCCGCGGATACATAACGTCACACAAGCGGACAAGCCAGACAGAAAGAGAATCCAAATAGAAAGGCAGGAATTATCCATGCGGGTAAATATCTATTACGGCGGACGTGGTCTTATCGAGGACAGCACGATTTACGTCATAAATAAATTGGCGGAGGTTTTACAGGAGCTTCGGGTAGAAGTGACCAGATACAATCTCTTCGAGGAGAAAAACAGTATTTCCGTGTTGCCAAATACGTTAAAAGATGCGGACGGCATAATTTTAGCTGTGCCCGTGGAGTGGTACGGTATCGGCGGACTTATGACTACATTTTTGGACGACTGCTGGCTGTACGGTGCAAAGGATAAAATTGCTTCCCTGTATATGCTGCCTGTGGCAGTTGCTACCTGCTATGGTGAAAAGGATGCTGTTTTCCAATTGCAAAAGGCCTGGGAAATGCTGGGCGGAATCCCACTGGAGGGGATTTGTGCCTACGTGGACAACCAGAGCGAATTTGAATCTAACGAAGATTACTCTTACATTATTGAAAAACGTGCGGAATATTTTTACCGCAGCATTAACCAGCATTCAAAACTGCTGCCGGGAAGCACACTTGCTGTAAAAGAGTCCACCCTGAAAACCAAGCGGATTAACCTGACCCCCCAGGAAAATGAACAACTCTCTCTCTACGTTTCCGACGACAATTATGTCCGGACCCAGAAAGAGGATATCGAAGAGCTGACACAGATGTTTAAGGGTCTGCTTGCCGACGGCAAGCAGGGAGATGATTTTATCCCCATTCTCCGCAAACGTTTCCATCCGGTGGAGAACGTAGCCCTATCCTACTCCATTGAATTTCCGGAGCGGAGTGAGGCGCTGATTATCGATATGAACGGCAAGGAGCTGGAACTCTATTACGGAACAAAAGAGGATGCTAACATCCATGCCAGGACCAGCATCCATACTTTTGAAAAAATATTGCGGGGAGAAGTCAGTTTCCAGAACGCTTTTATGGGTGGAGAGCTGACTGCCCAGGGAGACTTCCGGATTCTGCGTTCCTTTGATACCCTGTTTCCGCTGACTTAATTTGATAAAAAACAATGAACCATGCAGACATAACCTGCATGGTTCATTTAACTTTTCCATTGTTTAGAGTTTCGCTTGCGAAACTCTGGCGCCATTAAAACTACTGCACTGGCACTGGCGTCGGTACTGGCTCCGGTGTTTTTGTTTCCTCCTGCTGGTTCTTTTCATCCTCGTAATTTTTTATCGTAACTTTTTGAGCATTGGTGTACACCTTGTACTTCTTATTGATTCGGATAAAATATTCTCCGGATGAAAGCCGCCATCCCATATTGGTTTCCATATCTTTCAGGTTCTGTTTCGTAAATTTATTATAGGTAATTGGGTACTTGCTTCCTGCACCGGAATTTTTCCATGCAATACACTGAAAAGCTTTCTTCATATCCACAAACAAATTATTCTTTATAGAAACATCTACGGCGCCGCTGACAAACATCCCCCGGTTATCTCCTTTTGTCTTAATGGTATCAAACTGATTGTCCGCTATGGTAGATTTTTTCCAGTTCATGACCCGGATTGGTGAATCGTACTTGGAATTTTTAATCCGGTTATTGGTAATCACAATCTTGGTATGGTATATCTGTTTATTTCCCTTACAGCTGTATTTGTGAGTCCCAATGGCACGTCCCAGATTGTTAAACTCACAGTTATCAATGAGTACATTATCATTGCCTGTCTTGTCATGTTTCGACCAGGCACTGTTAAAACCGCCAGTGTTTTTGTCCGGCGTGTCAATGTTGATTGCCTCCTTGACATAGTCCGAGCCGTTCTTGACATTTGCAAATTCACAGTTCGTAATCTTTACATTCTGGGATGCGTTCACTTCTAAAAAATGTCCGTCATTGAGATTTTTAAAGTGAATGCCGTCCACGGTGACATTCTTGTTATGCCCCATGATAATGCCGATACTTTTTTTCTTATATTTTAAATTGATTGTGGCATTCCCCTTACCCACAAAATGGATGTTTTTTTCTCCCTTGTGTTTCCCATACACATTTTTCTTTCCCGCCCTGGAAGGTCTTATACACTGAAACATGGAACCCGATGCTGGAAATGCTGCTATACCGCTGGAAGTTCCTTTTACCAGCTTCGCACCTTTTTCCAGAATAATCGTGACGTTGGACGGAACAAACACTGCGTGGGTGATGGTATATGTCCCCTTCTTAAACACCAGCGTGCCCTTGCCGTCCTTTTCAAATTTTTCCATATAAGAAAGAATTGTAAGATACTGTCTCGTCTTGGAATTATAATATTTAAAGCCCTCTCCATAATTGGATTCCTTCAATGGCTTGCTCTTGGGGGTAATGGTATACACCTTGCCCTGTTTGTAATCATTTTTCTTGTCTGCTTTGGCGCTGGCAACGTTTGTCTGCGTCACCACGCCGGCAAACAGAACGAAGAGGACAAGAAATGTAATCTGCCATTTACTGATATTGTTTTTCATAAGTATACTCCTTATCGTTTTTTTCTGGGTTTAACTTTTTTAATTTTCTTCATTATATTTCTGGATAAACCGCCATGAATCCTGGCACATTCTCGTCAAATCATACTGTGCCTCCCAGCCAAGCTCCTCCTTAGCCTTCTTTGGATTTGCATAGCAGGTGGCAATATCGCCGGCACGTCTGGGCTTTATCTCATAAGGAATCTTGATATCGTTCGCTTCCTCGAATGCCTTGACAATATCCAGCACGCTGTAGCCGTTTCCAGTACCAAGATTATAAATGTTGACGCCGGTGGTGGATGTCACCTTATCCACCGCATTGACATGACCCTTCGCCAGGTCCACCACATGGATGTAATCCCGCACGCCTGTACCGTCGGGTGTGTCATAATCATTGCCAAACACGCCCAGACATGGCAGCTTGCCGATGGCAACCTGTGTAATATACGGCATCAGATTATTGGGAATGCCGTTGGGACTTTCACCAATCAGACCACTTTCATGGGCGCCAATGGGATTAAAGTAACGAAGAAGCACAACGCTCCATTCCTTATCCGGAACACATAAATCCGACAAGATTCCCTCTAACATCAGTTTTGTACTTCCGTAGGGATTGGTGGTACTGAGCGGAAAATCCTCTGTAATCGGCACGGTTTTTGGTGAACCATATACCGTAGCCGAAGAGCTGAAAATTATTTTTTTACAGTTATACTCATTCATCAACTCGCATAGATTCAGAGTGCCTGCAATGTTATTTTTGTAGTATAACAAAGGCTTCTCCACCGACTCACCCACTGCCTTTAACCCGGCAAAATGAATCACTGCATCAATGTCATTTTCCTCAAAAACCGGACGCATGGACTCTTTATCCAATAAGTCCGCTTTATAAAACTTCACTTCCTTGCCGGTAATCTCCTTGATTTTATCTACCACTTCTATCTTGGAGTTATACAGATTGTCAAATACCACAACCTCCATACCCTTTTCCAGCAATTCCACACATGTGTGGGAACCAATATAGCCGGTTCCTCCTGTTACTAAAATTTTCATATCTTCCTCCATTTCTGTCACAACGTTACCGGTCCATCACCAATCTCCACTACATAGAAGCTGGCGACGATTCCTATTTTTTTTCTGTAAGCTGCGCCTACATTTTCAATAAATGCATCCACATTTTCATCCCGCACAATACTTACCGTGCAGCCTCCAAAACCGGCTCCTGTCATACGGGAACCAATGACTCCCTCCTGTTTCCACGCCTCTTCCACCAGTGTATCCAGTTCTTTTCCCGTCACCTCATAATCCCTGGACAAGGAAGTGTGGGATTCATTCATCAGTTTTCCGAATGTCTCTATGTCGTTTGCCTTCAATGCAGCAACGGCCTGGATGGTTCGCTGGTTTTCATAGACTGCATGTTTCGCCCTGCGCACACATACTTCCTCGCTGATGGCTGACTTATTTGCCTCAAACTTCTCCTCCGTCAAGTCACCAAGACTCTGGATATCCACCACCTTCTGAAGTTCTTCCAGCGCCTTTTCACACTCTTCCCGGCGCTCATTGTATTTGGAATCACCAAGCCCCCGCTTTTTATTGCTGCAGGAAATCACAATCTTGGCACCCTCCAACTGAATCGGCGCATACTCAAAAGAAAGGTCTGACGTATCCAAAAAAATTGCCTGATTTTGTTTTCCCATGGCAATGGCAAACTGATCCATAATACCACAATTCACGCCGTTAAACTGGTTCTCGGAAAACTGCCCGATTAACGCCAGCTCCTGATTGCTCACATCGAACCCATAAAAATCTCTC
>CAZSGT010000010.1:0-14577 GCA_964606215.1 uncultured Lachnospiraceae bacterium | reverse complement strand
TACGTATTCTAGACTTGGATTATCTATAAGTAGTTCACAGGATAAATTCTGCGGACATAATGATGCCATTGTTTGCCTACAACTAAGAAACAACTCAAAACAGGGGCTTAAAATATATCCTTACCAAAAATTGGTTCAACTATTAATCTATAAAACTATCGGTACACCTGGTACGACCGATAGCGCATATGCAAATGAATCAAGATATACTTTGCCTCAAATTACCGAAAAAGATAGGTATCAATATGATAAAAACACTGCAAATAAAATAGCTAATTTACCTTCAGAAAAACATAATATGATTAGCCGTGGGCTTGCTAAATACAGAAATACAAAGGGTGGTGTAAAATTACTAAATATTATTATTGGTTCTATTGGAACATTTGGTACAGCGATAGTAGGCTTTTTTGATGTTAAAGATATATATAAAATCTTTATTTGTCTTTCGATTTTTGTTATGTATTTTTTAATGTCAATTGTTTTAAATTTATTTATTGATAATGAATAGCTTAAAAAGCAGAATGGAGAAAATATGATGAAAGTTTATATTGCGTCCAAATATATTGAACATAGTGATATTAATAGAAAAATATTCAAATTACTTACCAATAAAGGATTTGATGTTTTTTTACCAGAATCTATAAATATTGCTGGAAAAACTAAGGATGAAATGAAAAAAATAGCATTTAAATGTTATAGTGCCATTGATTCGTGCGATATAATATTAGTAATTTCACCATTTGGATTGAGCGTTTCTGCCGAGATAGGATATGCTATATATAAAAAAGTAAAGTATGCTAATACCAGTATTATACTATTCAGATATTCAAATGTAGGAAAGAAAAAAGAAGATGTAGAGGCAATGATTGTACCCTTTTATGATTATATAATTGACAATGCATCAACTGAAGATACTAATACCGCATTAAATGAATTGATAACAATATTAACTTCTATTAAAAATAAATGAGGAGACCGTTTCAAGTTTTGCGTAGACTCATAAAGCCGATATAAGATTTGTAAATAGTATCAAACGGGCAGAGCCACCACTTGTGGTTCTGCCCTTGAGGGACTACTCTCTTAATTATTTTCAAATCTTTCAAGTTTTTTAATTATATTATTAGAATCACGTAATAATGCTTGAATTTCACCCGGCGTATAACTTTTTTCTATATCATTGGAATGGACAACTTGATTTCGCAAACTTAATATTTCTTTAATGATGGACGCATCGCTTGATGATAGCAATTTTAAATCCATCAAATTAGATATCATTTTACTTAAACTCGTATTTTCTTCAACCGGAGTTAGCTGAACAAGCAATCCTTCAATTTGTTTCCATGTATTTATGATTTTATAATTAAAATATTTTGTGGTATCCTTGCTACTATAATGCGATGAATAAGGAATACTCTTCATCAAAATTGAAAGAAGTGAAGTAAATAGCCCCATAATAATCATTAAAAAGGATATTCGGGTCATTGGGTCAAATCTATATGAACCTCCAAATTGATAATAAAAAAGAAGTATCAGCCCAAATAAAGTATATATCAACCCAATAATAGAGAAAATTAATAGCCTTCGATTTCTTCTATCATTTCGTTCATTAGTCAGTAAGGATTCTTTTGCTTTTTCATCAAGTCTAATTAACGTTGAAAGGTTAATTTGATCAATGTCATACTCTTGATGTTGAGAAAGCGCTTTTTCGATGAGAAGGTTTTTATATTCTTCACCTAATTCATCTAACATATCATTTATTTTCTGGTTATCAATATCATATTTCACCTTATTCGCCCTCCTTAAAGTGAAGTGCAATAGTTAAAATTACGGCAATAAAAAACACCCCACAAAACCAATAAAACTGAGTTGTATTTTTTGCAAAGTTATCTTGACTGAACAAACAGCCTGCAATAAAGAGCAACAGTTCAGAAAGGATTTTTAATAATATTGTAATCCATTTTAATTTTTTAGCTGGATGGCTTCTTAATGTGCGGACAGCTTGAAATATAATATTCCCTGTAATCTCGGAAGTTGCACCATACTCACGTAAAGATTGTTCTACTTTTTCCGCTTCATTTATAATGTCAAGGGTATGCTTACGAGATTGTTCAATTAATTTTGACTTTGCTTCATCGGTGAAATTCTGCAATTTATTGTCATCAAAGTCATATTTTATTTCCACATTTGCACCTCCTAAATGCGGAATACCTGTACTATTTTCAACATTATACTGTATAATTCGAAATAATTCAATATATACTGTCAATTTTATAAATATCCAACCATCTAATCGCAGTACCCCCAATTACTCTTCACCGCATTCTGGTAATAGTGTTCTATCGTCCCCGGAGCATTAAACAACGCCGCAAGCATATATGCCCGGATATTTTTAATCTTTCCCCTGACGTTTTCCAGGCTGTCCAGCACATACCGCAAACAGGAACTGTTCAGACGAACCATTTTCAGAAAACCTTCTATTTTCACATTAAAACAGAGCCTTTTTAAGACATGCTCAGGTCTGTAATTCTCAGCCACTCAAATCAGTGACAGCTTGACTTGTGATTAGCCAATGTTTTTCCAGCTTTACTTTTAGTACTTTTGCTGGTTGACTTGCTGGCTAATTTCTTAGCTGCACTACCGACTTTACCGCCATGATGTACTGCCATATCACAATACCTCCTTTGCAAAATCTCCTTGCAACAGAAGGCTTTTTTTGGTATTATTAATCTGCGAGAAAAATAAAGTCCAAAGACCTTCTTTGGCAAGGGAATCAGTCAGAGTTTACCTCTGGCTTTTTCTATGTAAAGAGCCATGCTCCTACATACCATCATTACTTAGTTTTTATCTACACCAAGCGCCTTATACAACGGATTCAACTGATCCTTTACTGCATCTGCAATCTTTTCTATATCCAAACGCTCTATCAAACCATTACTTTGTACCCCCTTATAATAGACCTTATGTGCTTGTTTATACAAATTTTGAAGTTTATAGTATCCATTCTTCCCAGATATTTTTGTACTGTTACTCAATCGCAAAAATTTTATGATTCCTTCAACATCATACAAAAACCAGTCTTCAATTGAGTGCTTTGCTTGAATATGAATAATTTTTGAAACTCCGATTTTCTCAAATTCTCTCTTTATTTGATTCCACTTAATTGGTGGTTTTTGTGAAAAATCAAACACATCTGTATCACTGCATAGAACAATCGTAAACTTACAATCTTCTTCATATTTAGGCTTAATTTCTTTTTTAAATTTCCTAAGAGCAATCTTTTTGAATCCACCTACACCTCCAACATTTCTATATTCAATATTTGTATTGAACCTCCCCATTGGATGTGACTTTCTGATATTTGCAACTACTTGCTTATAAAACTCAAGTTCTGTATCACCCTCAACAAGTAAAACAAGACATCTATTCATCTGCATCATACTCCAAATAATCACGTATATTACTCTCTGAATCAGCCAACAGCGAAAACAAATAGTCTCCCATATTCATATTAAACTCTTCTGCATCCTGTTGTAACTGTTTCTGCCCTGACTTCTTAAATGTAAAGAACTCAGCCACTCCAGAATTTCTATTCATCCCTACATGAATCCACAAAGGATCTAAATAACTAACAATATACGGCGAATGGCTAGTTATTATCACTTTGCAATCATCTAATAACTGACTTATAATTTGCATATATGCTTGAAACAATTTGGGATGAACCGAATTTTCAGGCTCTTCGATTGCAATCAACGAAATATTACCAACACTTGCTACAATAATTCTGGTTAAAATCATAAATACTCTTTTTGCTCCATCAGACATCATTGCAAAATCAATGGGCTGAATTAAACTCTTATCTTTCACATATAATACATGAATCGAATTTGCAACTATGAATGGCACATCATCCGGCATTTTCTTATTCTTCAATGCTTTTTTTATTGAATACTGTTTTACTATAATATCTTCTATGTCGGGAAATAGCGACATATAAACATTTTTTAAAAGTTCATATCTTTCCTTATGATTTTCTCTAAGATGATAAATAACTCTTGGCAAATTTTCAGCATCAATCGTCATATCACCTATTCCCTTACGGATAATAGGATCTGGTCTATAAAAAATCTTGGCATCTAAGTTGTTCTCCATATAGAATTTCATACTATTTAATTTTCTAATAATTCCTGCATAGTACAACTCATCAAAGGCACGTAGCTTATTCACAACCAACTCGGTTGACTCTACCCTTATCTTAGATGAACAACGACCTGTTTCAGAACTCTTATACGCTGCTGTCTCTGCAGTTCTCACAATTAACTGTGTATACTTCTGCCCCTTCTCATCCAGTTTAATTTTCAGATACTCCTTAATAATCTCAGGAACCTCATCCTCATCATACTGCCATGAGAACTCATATCCATATTGTATACGGTACTCCTGCCCAGCATCCTCTGTCAATACCTCTACCTCAAATTTATAATTTCTACCTTGCATTCTCTGATTAATCGGAATAAACCTAGAATTAGCCATCATTTCCTTCTTATCGTCAATAGATGCCTTTATAAAAGTCAAACCAAATTCAATACCAGAAAGTACATTGGACTTACCAAAATTATTAAGAGCTACCAAAGCTGTTATATTATCAAAAGTTATTTTTACATCTGATAGATTTTTAAATCCATCTATCATTACAGCTTGTATCTTCATAGTGATACACCTCTTCTTCTTTTTTGTCATACTCAAACTATATCACTCCTTTCAAAAAAACGCAACCTTTTTTTTCGTATTTTATAAATATATTACTCATTTCTATTGTATTTTATTCATTAACGACATTTCTTTTTGCATTTTTATAGATTTAGCAACAAAAAAGAATGTATGTTTTATCCTCCCTCATACTCATCTCTATTACAATTTTTCTTCTTCATTCATGCCTACCTTCCTCTCTTACCTCATTTACACTATTTTTCACTTTTGTATAGACTATCTTATAAACACGAATGGCATTCTCCCAAGGATAATCCACCCCTATACGAAAAACCAATAGATGACCCCCTCTATTTCCACCTCCAAATGATTGCACAGAAAAGCCGTCCGGCATTTCTGCTGGACGACCTAATTCTTATTGCCATGTATTATTTAATTTTCATTTTCATAGAACCCGTATTTTTGGCATATCTCATGGACAGTTATCGCAAAAATAGTTCTTGAATGTACATTCCGATTATCATTCTTATTCTTCTTTTCAATGTATAACTCCCGCATGGCCTGCCACAAATCATTGTCTTTAATCCATTCAGTTTTCTCCGACAGCATATAATATCCTTTCGGCTGCTCACACCATCTATAATTCTTGTATTCTTTGTTATGACGGATATATTCCTGCCCTTCATATCCTTCATCATCAATGTAGTTATTTACAATTGCAAAATCACAGCTATGGAGAATGCAGGATTTTTTTGTATCCTTCATCTTAATTGTTAAAACGCGTGTTGAATCCTCTGGGGAATCATATCCGTATTTAATACAGACAGCGCCTATTGCATTTTGAAGCATATCCTTCAACTTCTTTGGCGGGTAATTATTATTGCCATCATTAACCTCAATATTAAAATCAAAATCATATCCTTTATTTGATTTGGCATCATAGGTAATCATATTTCTTTTATAACTGCCCACCACATAAAATCTGAATGTGAATTTTTTTCTTAACAAACCCTGGACTTCCTTAAGTATATCCTGGATGTCATTATAGGCTTTTTTTACTCTGGGGTCTTTCTTGGAAATATAATAGAAATCATGTTGCATAGTTTTACACTCCTTTGTATTTTTTTATTCCCAAGCCTCCCATTTAGCGTTAACTTGCTAAATCATTACATTATATCACCTGCAAGATAATTGTCAAGAATTTTTTAGAAATATCCATCCATCTAATCGCAGTACCCCCAATTACTCTTCACCGCATTCTGGTAATAGTGTTCTATCGTCCCCGGAGCATTAAACAACGCCGCAAGCATATATGCCCGGATATTTTTAATCTTTCCCCTGACGTTTTCCAGGCTGTCCAGCACATACCGCAAACAGGAACTGTTCAGACGAACCATGCGGTTCTTCACAATCTCCCAAGGGTAGTCTGCACCACCAATCGTTACATACTTCCGCTTGACAACCAACGTCTCAACAATCAAATCCACCAGCTCATTCACTCGTTTGGCAGAATAATCCTGTACCAGAATACCATACTCCACCCGGTTGCGGACATATTTCATCCATCTATCCATCTCATATTTAACATCCTGCTCTTTTATCCCACCACAGATAGATGGATGAGATAGATTTACAATCTCTGTAGTAGTCTCTGTAGTATTCTTTGTATTTGTCTGGACAGATTTGGGGAGAGGGTCTGGACAAATTTGTCCATAGGGGTAGACAGATTTGTCCATAGGGGTAGACGGATTTGTCCATAGAGAATTTCGGGCTTGTCCATAGGTCTGGACAGATTTGTCCACAGGGGTAGCTACACCTTCCAAAGGTGCAGATGAATCCCTATCTAAAACTGGATACGCTTCCGCTCTCACATCTGAAACTGTATGAGATTCCGCTTCCACTGATGCCATCGGTTCCATCATCTGCTCTGTCTTTTCCGGTTCCGGTGTCTTTTTCCCGCCAGGAACATCTTCCTTCTCCGGGTAAGTCAGCGCAATCAGCCGGTCAACATTTAAATCCAGAAACAGCACATTATTAAGAGTTGAACCATTTTCCAAAGTGAGATTCTGGAACACTCTTTTTATCACTCCAAGATTTTCCAATCTGACGATGGCACGGGTAATGGTCTTTTTCGACTCTCCATACATCTTTGCAAAGTGCTCATAATTGCGCTGCAGCATGTCCCCCTGGATTTTCTTTCCCCAGCCGATAACGTGGCCGGTATTCTCGTCCCGGATTTCTGTCGGACGGTACCAGTAAACGATATCGGACAAAATAGCGATGGCAAGATAATACGGCTTGCCACTGTCTGTAAGGATTGTCTGATACCATATCTGTGGCGTAATGTTACCGGAGAAGTTTACTTCTCCCATCCGGTCTACAATCTGGTTCCCTGTGCTGAAATATTTCATGCCCTGTCCTCCTGTGAACAGAACAGTATACTTAATTTATGATATATGTAAGCGGATGCTCCTCTTTTTGTGTGTAGCACACCTTACCATTCCCCCATGCCGCATCAAAGGACAATGCCACCTGAGGTTTCTCCGTCTCCACACAATAAATCGGCAGCTCCTTTTCCTTCATCCGTCCCCCTCCCCCTGCAGTGGCAATGATCACCTTTCCAGCCTGTACCACTGCTGCGATGGCGAGGATTGTCACTAACACCGTCAGACCGCATTTGATAAACCATGCAATCTTTCTTCTTTCTTCATCCACGTCCATATGTACTCCATTCCTGCAAAAATGCATAAAGCTTTGGAATAAGTATATTCTGGTGCAGAAAGGAATATGCAAAAGGTGGTTATCCCGCAGCCCGGATAAACCACCTTTAAACTCGTATAGTCATCAATCTATTTATTAATAATACATATTGCCTGACTGATTGTAATTCCCTGCATTATTCAACGTATCCTGAATGAGGCAGTAGTTGACAATCCCCAGCCGAAAAAACTCTAAAATCACATATAAAATTCCACTGTTGGCATCAGGAGTCCCTTTAATGATATCTACCTTCTCACCCATCTTATATGCCCAGTACCAGCCATAGATACCAAGTGTAACAATCGTTAACAGGAATGCCATTCCACCACTGGCAAGCTGTGTGTTCCCAGATAGCTCATTTGTTTCGTCTGTAATTTTAATAAACCAGTAAATTCCATAAATACCGCAGGTTATAACTGTGTAAATAATACATAATGCAATATTGCGTTGTTGAACCATAATCTAAACTCCTTCTGTTGTATATTTTTCTTTTCCTACGTCCATCATGAACATACTGCCCATGACTTTGCCACGCCCAGACATGACGCCACGCCCGGTCCGCCTATGATAATAGACACGATAAAACGGCTGCAAATATTTGTACTTTATCTGGTGTCTATCCCAGTGTACTATATCATTCATACTTCGCCAAATGCTTGCATGAATTGTCATTTAGCTGAAAATGAAGATACAGTACACTAGAACAATATTATCATTTTATGGCACACAATGCAATACACACTTGTCCTTAAATATGCAACCTGCTGTTGCAAATTTTACCTCTTATCCCCGGATATGTACCTCTTGCCTTTTTGCTATTTACATTTGCGGGCAAATCCGTTAGGATGCATATATACCAATCAGAGAGCAGGTGATACCTTTGAAAATCCAAATCGATATTGATGGGTCTATCCCGGAGGATGTCTGTACGATTCATTGTCAAAGCATTACTCCGGAAATATTGAAAATCCAGGACGCCATCAATGGGATTTTGGGGAACAGCGGACAGTTTGTCTGTTATAAAGAAGACACAGAATTTTATATCCCCATCAAAGATATTTTATTTTTTGAGACTGCCGGTGATATTATCCACGTACATACAGCCTCAGAAGTCTACACCACCGGATACCGCCTATATGAATTGGAAGAACTGCTGCCCTCTGGCTTTATGCGTATTTCCAAATCGACCATATTGAATACCGGAAAGGTGTACTCCCTGACACGGAACCTCACAGCTTCCAGTGTCATTACATTTCACGACACGCCAAAAAAAGTATATGTCTCCAGACACTACTATCACTCACTGCGGGAAAAGCTGGATGAAAGACACCGGTCCTCATTTCCGCAGAACTAACCTGGACGCTGTCTTGAAATATCTGGGTGTTCCTGAAAAATTATACCTGAAAAATTAAACTTTAATAAGGAGGTACTCATATGAGCACACAAAAAAACGATAACTACAACCGTACCAATGGAGGAAATATTTTCTGGGGAGTTGTATGCATTGCAGCGGCTGTAATGCTTGTTCTTTCCCGTCTGGGATTCCTGGAGGATCTCCTTCCTTCCACTGTACTTTTCACCGTCATTTTTGCAGCCACATTAATTCGCAGCCTTGTGAAACGCAACATGACCGGAACCATATTCTCCATTGCCCTTCTGGCAATCATATATGGCAAACAATTTGATATTGAGGAACTCCATGCGCCGACGATTCTCCTTGCGGCATGCCTTTTAACCATCGGTCTGCAAATGATTTTTCATTCCCGCCGTAGAAGAATTCACCACGAACACCATGAACATCCGGGAGAACAATACCATACCGCCACGGACTCGCAAACAGAAAATACCTTTTTTTGCAGTAATTCCCTGGGAAGCAGCACCCGTTATGTACACGCTTCCCATTTAGAAACTGCAGAGATTAAAAATTCCTTCGGTGAAACTACAGTATATTTCGACAATGTCCAGCTCTCTGAAAAGGGCGCCACAATTCATGTCAACAACAGCTTCGGAGAAACCACGCTGTATATCCCCAGGGAATGGAATATCATCTGCAATCTTTCCTGTACATTTGGGGACGCCAAAATCCCCCCGGAAAACATCACCGCGGACGCCCCTCAGGTCACAATTACAGGAAACGTTTCTTTTGGCGAGTGCATCATCCAGCGCATGTAGGCAATCGTGCCAGGCTTTGAATTTTTATTCGCATAATAAAACAAGCTACCAGTTCTTTGAAGTTTCATCCTACAGAAAAATACCGCTGATGTTATAGAAATCTCACCCCGGAAAACGGGCGTTGAGATTTCTTGCGTTTTTACCCATTTTCACCTATACTGTTGTGTAAGAAAAAGTTTTTACTTTCCACAGTCATAAACATTGCATTCTGTGCAGCAAAACAATACGCATATACGCCTATGCAGAAATGAGGTAAGCTATGAACAAACATCTACTATGTAAACGTATTCCGGCATTTTTGACTGCCCTTGTAATCCTTGCCGCATCTATTCTGGCAGCCCCATGCGCGCCCCAGTCCTCTGCGGCAAAAAAAGTCTGTCTAAACAAAAAGACTCTTCAGATGACGGTAAAACAGACCGTCACCTTAAAGCTGAAAAATACAAAGAAAAAAGTCACCTGGAAGGTCACTTCTGGAAAAAAGGTTGTAAAACTTACATCGAAAAAGAAAAACCAGGTAAAAATCACCGCAAAGAAAATAGGCAAGGCAAAAGTGCAGGCAAAAGCGGGAAAGAAAAAATACATCTGCAATGTGCAGGTAAAAGCCGCCTCCAAGAAACCAAACGGAACTGCAAGCCGCCCTACTGCCAGTCCCACATCATCCAGCACTGGAAAACCAACGGCAAAGCCCGTTACAGTACCAACAATAGCTCCTACTGGGATTCCAACGACTGCTCCTACTGGCAAGCCCACCACGGCACCCACAGGTATTCCAACGGCAGCTCCCACTGGTAACCCCGTCACCACACCTGCCGGAAAACCAACGACTGCTCCTACAGGTAACCCTGCCGCCACACCTGGAGTAACGCCTTCTGTCAATCCCACAGCGATGCCTACAGGCACCCCGGTTGTATCCCCTGCACCGATTCCTACACAGGCTCCAACGGTTACCGTTGCCACCAAAAACGGAAACTCCGTTTCCATTGGAGACAGCACAGCAACACTGAAAGCCCAGTACGGAGAACCGGCGCGTATCGACACCATGCCCCAGGGATTTGAAGGCTACGTCTACAATCCCGGCAGTGACTATTCCCAGTATATGATTATCGGGGTTGCAGAAAATAAAGTAGTCATGATTTTAACTGTAGCTGATGATTTTCAGGTTTACGCCTCCGATGCGAAGAATGACGCCATTACCCAGAATGATTCAGCGGATACCCTGTTGTCCCTGGGATATCAGACGGATTCCGAATTTGAAGCAAAAGACAGTTCCACAAAGGAAGTGCTGGGGTATGTGAGTTACAAGGGAACGAAAAACGCATGTACTATCATGCCGATGTGCGACGCTCTGGGAGAGAACAAGCTGTTTGGCGTCTATATCTACAGCAACACCTATGCAAAATACAAAATATTTTATCCCACATACTGCACATACACTTCTGCTTCTCTGACAGCTGCGGAGACCCAGAATTTTGAGATTACCAATGTATTCCGAAGATACCACGGACTGCAGACGCTGATTTGGAGCCCGGAGATGAATACGATTGCCCGGACACACACTGAAGATATGATTGCCAACAATTATTTCAGCCACACCAATTCCGCAGGCCAGTCCTCTGGCGAGCGCATCCGGGCGGCTGTGCCTACAGCAGGCTACCGGGGAGAAAATATTTCTGCCGGACGTGCCGATGGCATCATGGTAAGCTTTAGCTGGATTGCTTCCTCTGGACACCGCAACAATATGCTCAATACCAATTACCGCTATCTGGGAGTGGGTGCTGGCTACGGTTCTGCCTCCACCTACAAAACCTACTTTACGCAGGATTTTTACCAGTGATATGCTTTATCTGGATACCAGGTACCTTGCCCTTCGAAGGGCACAGGCTTTGAATATTTACAACATAAACGAAACGAGGACATACAAATATGGCTGATAAGACATTACAACAGGAAATTGAAAAAAGGAGAACCTTCGCCATTATCTCCCATCCGGATGCAGGTAAGACTACTTTGACGGAAAAATTTCTGCTCTACGGCGGCGCCATCAACACGGCGGGCTCCGTCAAGGGAAAGGCAAATTCCAAGTATGCCGTATCCGACTGGATGGAGATTGAAAAAGAGCGTGGTATCTCTGTAACTTCCTCGGTGCTTCAGTTTCATTATAATGATTATTGCATCAATATTCTGGACACCCCGGGGCACCAGGACTTTTCCGAGGACACCTACCGCACCCTCATGGCGGCAGATTCTGCGGTGATGGTTATTGACGCTTCCAAGGGCGTGGAGGCGCAGACGATTAAGCTTTTTAAAGTTTGCGTCATGCGCCACATTCCCATATTTACCTTTATCAACAAAATGGACCAGGAAGCGAAAGACTCCTTTGAATTGCTGGATGATATTGAGACCGTGCTAGGCATCCGCACCTGTCCGGTAAACTGGCCAATCGGATGCGGAAAACGCTTTAAGGGAATTTATGACAGGGAGGCAAAAACGGTCCGCACATTCCAGTCCGTCTCCACCGGAGGAGCAAAATCTGCGGCAGAAACCGATTATGATATTGAGAGCCCGGAGTTAAAGGAACTTGCCACGGAAGAGCTGTATGACCAGCTGGTAGAGGAAATCGAGCTGTTAGACGGCGCCAGCGACCCCATGGATTTGGATTTGGTACAAAAGGGTGAACTTTCTCCTGTATTTTTCGGTTCTGCCCTGACCACCTTTGGCGTAGAAACCTTTTTGAATTACTTTTTGAAGATGACGACGCCGCCTCTGCCCCGGATGTCAAACGAAGGAGAAATCGACCCGGTCACTTCCCCCTTTTCCGGCTTTGTCTTTAAGATTCAGGCAAATATGAATAAGGCGCACCGTGACCGCATTGCATTTATGCGCATCTGCTCCGGCAAATTTGACGCGGAAAAAGAAGTGTATCATGTACAGAGCGGGCGCAAGCTCCGTTTGTCCCAGCCCCAGCAAATCATGGCGCAGGAACGTCAGATTATCTCCGAGGCATATGCGGGAGACGTAATCGGCGTTTTTGACCCGGGGATTTTTTCCATCGGAGACACCGTTACCGCACCGGGTGGAAAATTTGAGTACGAGGGCATTCCTACCTTCGCACCGGAACATTTTTCCAGGGTTGTACAGTTAAATTCCATGAAACGCAAACAGTTTGTCAAGGGAATTACCCAGATTGCCCAGGAAGGTGCCATTCAGATTTTTCAGGAATATAGTTCTGGCATGTCTGAAATAATTGTGGGCGTGGTGGGCGTGCTGCAGTTTGATGTGCTGAAATACCGTCTGGAAAATGAATACGGCTGTGAGATTAAACTGGAACCCCTTCCCTATGAATATATCCGCTGGGTAGGAGACCCAACCTGCGATGTTACCAGGTTAAAACGGATGAACAATGTAAAAGCAGTAAAAGATATGAAAGGAAATCCTTTGCTGCTCTTTGTCAACGAGTGGATGGTCCGCATGGTCCTTGAGGACAACGAAGGACTGGAATTGCTGGAGTTTAAGAAAAATTAAAGCATGTGCAGCATTTTTATCGACTAGGAGGGATTTCCTATTCGATAAAAATACTGCTGTCTAAAAGCCTGGCTGCGGGGACATTAAATTTCCCCCCACAACCAGGCTTTTACCATTGCCATCGCCTCTCTGATATAATAGGTGGGAATCAGCTCTTTCTTACTGGGACTGCCATATCCGCTCACATGGCTCAGTCCCTGTTTTTCTGCCATATGCACAGCACGGTAGACATGAAAGCCACTGGTGACAATCACAACGGATGCATCGTCATTTCCCATAAGCTTTCTGCTAAATTCAATATTTTCCTGGGTGGTGGTAGATGCGTCTTCAAGAATCAGACGCTCTGCGTCAATTCCATTCTTCACCATATATGCATACATGGCGTCTGCCTCCGATATATCTTCTCCGTTCCCCTGCCCGCCGGACAGTACCGCCTTTGTGCCGGGATTCTCCTCCAAATAGCTTATGGCAGTATCCAGACGGCTGCGCAGCTCCCAGGACAGCGTAGTTCCCCGCACCTGCGCCCCCAGCACCAGCACATATTCTGCCTGTGCCTCCGGCGTGGCATTTGCCTGGGAGATTATCATTCCCTCCAGCAAAAGAAAACATCCAAAGCCCAGGATACAGACCACCAAAATACTGTTTCGCACCACTGCCGGCATATGGTATTCATGCTGCCTTGCATAACGGATATATGCCGCTATGCCAAAACAAACCAGACCTGCCAGCAGCCAGATACAGTGAAATTTGGAACTCAGTCCTGTCTACGCCGTAATGGCCGCAAAATATATAATACAAATAATTCCTGCCACTATCCATCCAATCATGGTAAACCTCCTTACAATCCTGAAAGCTAATCTCTGCATACATCCGCATGCTCCTCATCCTCTTGCAACCAATTCCATATCATTTATCATATCATCTGCAGCATCTACGATTCCGGTAATATGCTCCGTAAAACCCTGCATAAATCTCTCTTTCAAATTCGTCAAAGATTGTTTCATCCTGCAGTGCGTCCAAAATAAAACCACGGATATATTCCATGCTTTTAGCAATCTGCGCTGCCTGCTCCTCCACGCCCTTTTGGTATCTGGCAAAATCCTCCATTACGATTTCATATGCCTGCTGGTCGTCGGAAGTCATGGCGCCAAAAATGTTCATGGACTCCTCCTGTAAAAATTCAGACGCCATATCCATGCAGATTGCCTTGTCCTTATCCGTTCCATCTTCAGATAACATCTCCTGTCGGCGTTCCTCGTAGTCTGCCAGCAGCTTTGTAAAAGAGGTATCGTCCCAGGCGTCCTCCTTCGCCAGCCGCATTTTCCAATCTTCAAACACTGGAGCGACCTCCTCCGTCACGCGCTGACAGCGATACCACTCCCGAAGCACCTTTCGCAGATGTCCGCGAAGCCA
>CAZSGT010000009.1:0-14851 GCA_964606215.1 uncultured Lachnospiraceae bacterium | reverse complement strand
GAATAAATCCGTTCATCCTCTGCGATGCCGGTAATGCTTCCCAGCACTTTTAAACCGTCATCCAGAACATACACCATATTGTCATCCCGGCTGCCGTAATCCCGGTATCCAATAATCACTTCCTTAAGGTCGTCAAAAATCGTTGTCCGCTTCATATGAGACACGCTGGTCAACACCCGGAGTGTGCCATCATATTCATCAATGGCAAAGGTATCCCTGATTACACCGTCTAACTCTGCCGTCGCTTTTCCGGAAAATTTTCCCTTTGCATAATGGAATTTGGTGATTCCCGTTTTATTGGTGTACTCTATGTCCCCTTTTCCCGGATTGACATATTTAACATTATACAAATATATATTTTCCGTGGTCATATAAAAGTCATTGGACCTCACCAGGATGGTGCGGCTGTCCTGATATTTGGAAGTATCTGCCAGGTCTACGGACGCTACAGTGGTAAACTGGGTGTTGTCTGCTCCGTCTGGAATGTATATGCTGTCTGCTGAAACCTTTTTACCCTCTAAGCAGGGTATACTGATATCATTCCTTTCGTCAGTATAGTATCTGCAGGCATTCTCCCCGGTAACCACATACAAATATCCATCAGAAATACGAGACTGTACACAATCTCCAGTCTGGGTCAGTTCGTTCTTTTTTGCCGGATTTTTCTTATCGTGAATATCTATAAACAATGCCTTGGTATAGCTTGTGGTATATTCACTGACTGTCTCCACATCTGCCCATTCTTCGCCCTCATTGGAATTGGTATATTCACCTACGACCGTTGTCCCATGGCATATGGCAATGAGCATTTTATCCTGCACATAAAATTCTGATACACGCTCTGCACTGTCAAAAGTATACTCTCCTGCTTTTTGTATCTTCTTGCCATCCGCCTTTAAAATTTCCAGTATCTGTTTATCTTTTCCTTCTCCTGCCTGCTCTCTCAGACGGTAGATATACTCCCCGTCAGTCTTGACCACATCGGCCTCGTCCACCCCCTGCACCTGCAGGTTAGTCTCCGAATAATCCCCGCTTGCATCTTTTTTTGCTTCGGAATCCCGCACTGGCCCATTGGTTTGCACATCATTTGAAGTGCTTTCCTCCGCCACGTCATCCGTCACTACATCATCCGTCTTGATTCCTTTGATGGCATATCGCGAGTTCTCCTTTTCGTACCGCTCCCGAATTTCCTTCAGGGCGTCCTCCACTGCATCATAGCTGCCAGCATACACCAGACAGTCTGCCTCCACACCAGTAGCATTTCCTTCCCGGACATCCTTTTCGCTGGAGGTTTTATTGGTGTTATCCTGTTCGTATACCGGAACCGGACCATTCACACCCCTCTGCGCCATCTCATTGTTCCTGTGAATGTTCCATGCGGCGCGGCCGCCGCCGGCGAGAAGCACCACTACCGCCGCTCCTGCTGCAAACCGCATCCATCTGCGGCGTTTCTTTAACTTTATCACCTTTCCGGAATCCTCCAGATTCTTACGGATATTTTCCGGTTGCAGTTTCTCCGGTATGTTCAAATCCATCGCCTCCTCACGGATGATACGGGCAAATTCCTCTGTCTCTGCCTCTGTCATATTTATTTCTGTGTATTTTATTTCCTCTCTCATGCCGGTACGCCTCCTTCCAGATATTTTCGCATCTTTTCCAGTGCCCGACGATATTTCGACCGGACGGTGCTGGGGTTCAGAGATAACCGCTCCGCGATTTCCTGCCCCTTAAATCCTGCAAAAACAAACGAATTTACAATAGTTTTTTCCTCTTCACTGAGAACGGCAAAGGCACGTTGCAAATCCTGCCGCTCCTCCATGGAGGTTTCTGCCTGGGGCTGCTGTATGTCTTCGGTAAGTTCCCCCGGCTCATTGACGTAGCTGCTTCGCTTCCTGCGGCACTGGTTTGCCAAAATGGCGAATATCCAGTGGCGGAATTTCTCCGGATTTTTTAATTTTCCGATAGTCTCAAAGGCATACATCACAGTGTCGCTCACCACATCCTCCGCATCCTGCTGCCCCCGCAGCATATAAAATGCATAGGCGTACATATCTTTGTACACCATTTCATATAGTTCGGCAAAAGCGCCGGCATCCTGCTTTTTTGCGGCTTTTACCAGTTCCTGTATCGTTCTTTCCATAGACACCTCCTCCGATATGTATGGTATCGTTTTACACTAATATGTGTATCTTACTATGAAAAATGTTGCATGAAAAGAAAAAATATAGCATAATAGGTGTAATGAATTTTTGCAAGCCAGCTTATCGTAATAAGAATGTGGGCGGCATTCTTGAATGGAGGACACACAATGAAGAAAAGAGAAGACATCCAGAAGGTATTGATTATCGGTTCCGGCCCGATTATTATCGGACAGGCGTGCGAGTTTGACTATTCCGGCACACAGGCATGTAAAGCATTAAAGAAGCTTGGTTATGAAATTGTGTTGGTAAACTCCAACCCGGCTACCATTATGACGGACCCGGGCACGGCGGACGTAACCTACATCGAACCGTTAAATGTAGAAAGAATGACACAGATTATTGAAAAAGAGCGCCCTGACGCATTACTTCCCAACCTGGGAGGACAGTCCGGACTGAATCTTTGCTCCGAACTTGACAAGGCAGGCATTTTAGAAAAATATGGCGTAAAGGTGGTGGGCGTACAGGTTGACGCCATCGAGCGGGGCGAGGACCGCATCGAGTTTAAAAATACCATGAATTCCCTGGGCATCGAGATGGCCAGGAGCGAGGTGGCATATTCCGTAGAAGAGGCACTTGCCATCGCGGAGGACTTAGGTTACCCCGTTGTCCTGCGTCCGGCTTACACTATGGGCGGCGCCGGCGGCGGACTGGTTTATAACACGGAAGAGTTAAAGACAGTCTGTGCAAGAGGCCTTCAGGCAAGTCTGGTGGGACAGGTACTGGTAGAGGAATCTGTCCTGGGCTGGGAAGAGTTAGAGCTGGAAGTCGTGAGAGATTCCGCAGGCAATATGATTACTGTTTGTTTCATCGAAAATATCGACCCACTTGGAGTACATACGGGAGATTCCTTCTGCTCTGCCCCCATGCTTACCATTTCCCAGGATGTGCAGGAGGAATTGCAGCGGCAGGCATATAAGATTGTGGATGCTATTCAGGTTATCGGCGGCACCAACGTGCAGTTTGCCCACGACCCGGTCAGCGGACGTATTATTGTCATCGAGATTAACCCTCGTACCTCCCGTTCTTCTGCCCTTGCCTCCAAGGCTACGGGTTTCCCCATTGCTTTGGTTTCCGCTATGCTTGCTTGTGGTCTGGATTTACCGGACATCGAGTGTGGCAAATACGGTACCTTAGACAAGTACAAGCCGGATGGAGACTACATTGTGATTAAATTTGCACGCTGGGCATTTGAAAAATTCAAGGGTGCAGAGGATAAGCTGGGCACACAGATGCGCGCGGTAGGCGAAGTAATGAGCATCGGCAAGACATTCAAAGAAGCATTTCAGAAGGCAATCCGCAGTCTGGAGATTGGCCGTTACGGTTTAGGCGGAGCAAAGGATTTCCCCTCCCGCAGCAAAGAGGATTTGCTGAATATGCTGCTGACGCCATCCAGCGAACGTTATTTCATTATATATGAAGCATTGCGCAAAGGTGCCACCATCGACGAGATTTTTGATATTACCAAAGTAAAGCATTACTTCCTCCAGCAGATGAAAGAACTGGTGGACGAGGAAGAAGAGCTTCTTGCCCATAAGGACGCCGTTCCGCCTTCCGCCCTGCTGACACAGGCAAAGAAAGACGGCTTCAGCGACAAATATCTGAGCCAGCTTTTGAACATCAGCGAGAAAGAAATCCGCTATGCAAGACTGAAGCTGGGTGTGAAACAGGCATGGGAAGGGGTGCACGTAAGCGGAACCAAGGACGCCGCCTACTACTATTCTACCTACAATGCCAAAGACCACTCCAAGGCTTCTTCCAACAAGAAGATTATGATTCTTGGCGGCGGACCCAACCGTATCGGACAGGGAATCGAGTTTGATTACTGCTGTGTACATGCGGCGCTGGCATTGAAGAAGCTGGGATTTGAGACGATTATTGTCAACTGTAACCCGGAGACGGTTTCTACCGATTACGATACTTCGGATAAATTATACTTTGAGCCATTGACCCTGGAGGATGTGCTTAGCATCCATGAAAAGGAAAAACCGCTGGGCGTCATTGCACAGTTTGGAGGCCAGACCCCTCTGAACCTTGCCGCACAGCTTAAGAAAAATGGCGTCAATATTCTGGGAACAACACCAGAGACCATTGACCTTGCAGAGGACCGGGACCTGTTCCGCGCCATGATGGAGAAGTTACACATCCCCATGCCGGAATCTGGTATGGCTGTTACTGTGGATGAGGCACTGGAGATTGCTGAGCAAATTGGCTATCCTGTCATGGTTCGTCCATCCTATGTGCTGGGTGGCAGAGGCATGGAGGTTGTCCACAACCCAGAGAGCCTGAAAGTATATATGGCGGCGGCAGTTGGCGTAACGCCGGACCGCCCGATTCTCATTGACCGTTTCCTCCACCATGCGATGGAGTGTGAGGCTGATGCCATCAGCGATGGAACCCATGCATTTGTTCCCGCTGTCATGGAGCACATCGAGCTGGCAGGAGTACATTCCGGTGATTCCGCCTGCATACTGCCTTCCAGAAATATTCCGGCAGTGGCGGTGGAAACCATTAAGGACTACACCCGCAGGATTGCAAAAGAGATGAACGTCCGCGGTCTTATGAATATGCAGTATGCCATTGAGGATGGCAAGGTATACGTGTTGGAAGCCAACCCCCGTGCATCCCGTACGGTTCCGCTGGTATCCAAGGTCTGCAACATTCAGATGGTGCAGCTTGCCACAGACATTATGACCGGAAACATTACCGGCAGACCTTCCCCGGTACCGGATTTGACCGAAAAGAAATTTACACACTACGGCGTCAAGGAAGCAGTATTCCCATTTAATATGTTCCAGGAAGTAGACCCGCTGTTAGGACCGGAAATGCGCTCCACCGGAGAGGTGCTGGGTATGGCTTCCACCATGGGCGAGGCGTACTACAAGGCACAGGAGGCTACCCAGACGAAGCTTCCGCTGGAGGGTACAGTGCTGATTAGTGTCAACGACAGGGACAAAGCAGAGTTACTGCCAGTAGCAAAAGGATTCCATGAACTGGGCTTTAAGATTATAGCAACTGGCGCTACCTTTGACAAACTGATGGAAAACGGGATTCCGGCTACGAAGATTTACAAGCTGCAGCAGGGACGTCCCAACCTGTTAGACGCCATTACCAACCGGGAAGTGCAGCTGGTGATTAACACACCGAATGACAAGGACGACAACATGGACGACAGTTATCTGCGCAAGGCTGTTATCAAGGGACGGATTCCATACATGACCACCATGGCGGCGGCGATGGCTACGGTGGAGGGTATCCGGGCAGCAAAGGAAAATGCCTTTGGCGTGAAATCCCTGCAGACATTCCACGCAGAGATTCAATGATGAGAAATACGCTTTGCGAAAAAGAATAATGCTTTTTTGGCGCAGGATTAACCGACATTGATTCACCCGGTTAATCCTGCGCCGATTATAACGCTGGCAATGGTTCCTGCCAATGTGGCCAGCAATGCCCCCGGAAGGGTCCAGCGGGTAGACTTAACGCCCCGGCTATCCCCTTCCGGTTTCGCTGCAGAAAAATATACGGACATGGTGTAGAAAATCGTCTCCGTACTTGCCATCATCAGAGACGCCATGATACCTAGGCGGGAATCGGTTCCGAACTCTTTGAAAGTATCCAGGAGCAGGCTGGTGGCGGCAGAGGAAGATAACATTTTTATAATTGTCAGGGGCAGCAGCTCCGTGGGAAATCCGGTGCCACTGACAACGGGCTTTAACGCATCCGACAGCATTTCCAGCGCGCCGGAGGCGCGGAGAACGCCGATGGCAACCATGAGCCCAATCAAGGTGGGTACGATTCCCACCACCACCTTCAAACCATCCTTGGCGCCATCCATAAACGTGTCAAAAATCGGGACACGGTTTATCATTCCATGTGCCACAATATAAAAAATAACCAGAGGGATTCCAAAACTCGATATGTACAAAAGAAACTGCATGATATTCTCCGTTCTGCACGTGACAATTGAAAACAACCACGTTCCCATCTGCCCTGCATGCATGGCTTTGTACATTCTATGTGAAATTCCTCTGGTTTAGCACTGTCATATCAATCCCTATCGTCTTGCCCCATCGCGCATATGATGGTTTGCTTTTTCCTGGTACATCATTTGATCTGCACTGCTGATAATCGTATCTACCTTCATGCCCTTTTCAATGGAAACCACTATGCTTCCTACGCTTCCCTGCACGTTGTAGGGCTTTTCTGAAACAAGGCTATATGTGCGAAGCAGCTGGTTAAAGCGTTCCTTGTATGCTTCTGCCGCTCCCTCGGCGTCTCCGGATACCACCATAGCGGCAACATACTCATCCCCGCCAAACCGGGAGCAAATTGCCTGATACCTCTCGCCTGCGATGCGGAGTGCATTGGCAGCCTGCCAGATGGCATTGTCTCCCTCCTTGTGTCCATAGGTATCATTTATCTGTTTTAATCCATCCAAATCCACCGACAACATAACTAGTTTTTCCCCGCTCTGTTCGTGCTCAGACAGCATCTTCTTAAGATTCTGGTAAAAACCTCGCCGGTTATAAATTCCTGTCAGATGGTCCCTGGTAAAGAGATAATTCATCCGCTCCGCATTGCGCACCAGCACAAGACTCTGGTTGAGGCGGCCCATAAAATAAGACAGGTTTTCATATTCCTGCATCTTGTGAAAGACCACGGTAGCAAAGTATCCGATGACTTCATTCTGAAAATACAGCGGCAAAAACATCCTGCTACGTCGCTTTTCCAAATACTCTTCTAAATTCGGCAAAATTTCATCTGGTGAAATATCCTCCAGTGCAGAAAAATTTTCACCCTCTTTCGCCAGAGGAATCCTTAACAAATCGGAATACCCTGCTGCCTTTTTCTCCTCCGTGTACCTGCTGTCTGTAAAGGTGCTGTTGAGCACCAGGAAAGAATGATCAAAGATAAACTGCTTCACCAGTTCAATTGCCTCTTGAAGACTGGATGTATCCGTAATTTCCTCACAAAAAGCATTGGCAAACTGCCGGTAGTTGAAATGGTAAATCATCGTATCCCGCAGTTCCAGCGTAACCTGTTTATATTCTGTATTAAATATATCTCTACAGCCACAGGACTGTTTTATGTCTAACTGGCATGGCACCGCTATTATCCGTTCTGGTTCCATACCTGCCCGTCTCTGGTCTAATATGTCAACTATTCTTCTGGCAATTTCCTGGTGGTCGTTGCTCCCGGTGGTCAAGGTAGGCACATGGTATGTGGCAATCTCTGAACCATCAAATCCAGTCACAATCACATCATCGGGAACAGAATATCCTCTTTTGCCCAGACACTCGCACACCGCCATCGCCATAGCATCATTGGCACACACAATCGCATCCGGAACATCCTTTCCCTCTGCCAGAAACTCCTCCATGACTTCCCTTGTGGGTCCTTCCCAGAATTTGCCCCATCCGACTCTCTCCTCCTCATAGGGAATTCCTCTGTCAGCAAGCGCCTGTCTGTATGCTTCCACACGTTCCTCTGAGTAATCATTGCCCTGCATACCGGAAATCATGTTAATAGTCTTACAATTATGTTCATCAATGACATGCAGTACCATCTGGTACAACGCATCCTTGTTATCGCTGACCACGTTATAACATCCGTCCAGACAGGTATCTAATGATACAAAAGGAATATCCCGCTCTTTACAGGCATCCATCATTCCCTGCAAAATTTCTTCGTTTTTGATACTCTCCGTACAAACCAGTAATGCTTCCAATATATCATAATTAATCAGCGAGAAAATGCTCCCCTCACTCTTTGCATATTTTCCATCCTTCGATAAATCTCCAAATGTAGAAAAAATGAGAATGTAAAAACCCGCCTTTTCTAACTCGTCACAAATATCTATCAATCTCTCTATCTGGGAATTTCTTGCCAGAAGTCCCATGCAGATTCCGATTACACGCATTTCTTTACCATCTTTTGTATGCAGGAATTTCTGCAAGACTATCACCTCCTACTAATATTTGGCTTCCGCCTATCATTGCATCACGGACCTGCGGTCCATGATTCTGTTATGCCCTCACAAGCAAGCTTGCTCGGTCCATTTATCATTGCATCACGCTGCTTCGCATCGTGATTCTGTTATGCCCTCACAAGCAAGCTTGCTCGGTCCATTTATCATTGTATCACACTTTTTTTTGATGCGCCAGAGTCAGTATAGCCACCAGCAAAACACTTCCCGCTAAATAATATAAAAATGCCAGACGTCCCTGTGCACTGTATGCAAATTCCATATAAAAATTAACCGGAGTCAGCAGACGCATCTCCTTCAGCAGCGGCACAGTCTTTGCCATGTCAATGAACACCGGACATACCAGCATTTCGCCTACGGTCAGAATCGGGATACATGCCAGAAAATAGATTTCCTTTCTCAAAAGCATCTGCATAATATAAATAAACAGCACCAGCGAAGGCACATACAAAAGCATCCGCACCGCCTCCATGCCATATCCAGCTGAAATTCCCGTGGCAAGCAGCGAAACATATCCAACCACCCCCGCACATGCCACAGGCACAAAAATATAAATCAAATGCACCCATGTCTGCTTTCTGCCGTCAAGCCACACAAATACATTTCGTTTTTTATCCTCATACCAGAAAAGAGCACCGGACATGGCGGACAGCAAAATCAGCACCGCCGTCATTCCCTGCACAGGCAGAAGCAGATAATCTCCGGAATCCTGGGACAACACCCTGTTTTCTTCTCCATTTTCATATTGGAACGCAAAGGGCATTTCTTTTTGACGGTATACCTCATAACGCTCCTTCAGGAGTAATCCCGGAATTTGTCCCGTTCGGTTTATAATATATTCCCTGCCGATATCGTATGCCAGATATTCATATACACGGCACAGCACCAGCTCATCCACAATCTTTAATGTCAGTTCTGTTTCCCTGCGTACCGTGCGGACGACAGGTTTGCCGGATACTGCAGCATCCATCAGCTTCTCTCTCAAATCCGCCGGGATAATATATCCTGCCTGAATCTTTCCCTGTGTAACATCCCGGTAAAGCGTCTCCTCCTGGTCATACTTCAAAAATAATACTGCCGTCCCCGAAAGCTCCTGCAGACCAGCTGCCAACTCCTCTGCTGCCGCATCCATATCATCCTCACATAAAATTCCAACCTGCACAATGGCATGGGATTTTTTCATTTCCAAACGCATCCCTGCCACCAACACCGGAAGAAGCAGTAACGGGATTAAAAACAATGGACGAAACAACAGCCGTTTCAGGCAAAGCCATATCCAAAATATATTTTGTTTCATGCCTCCCGCCTCCTCCCCACCGCTACAAATCCAGTTGTAAGCAGATACATACAGACGATATATGCCAGCACTTCCCAAATATGTGGAACGATGCTTTCCTTCCGGATACTGGCAGAAGTATACCGAAACATTACCCGCAGCGGAAGCCATTCTGCCACAGCCTGCAAAGATTCCGGCAGATACCGGAACGGATAAAAACATCCACTGATAAAGCCCAGCACCAGAATACTTAAAAACAAAAATATCGTTCCTCCCACACTGTCTCCCAGTATTTCAAATGCAAACATGATACAGACGGCGGCAAGCAGTACCACTGGCAGCATCCGCATGAGAAAGACGGACCATTCTCCCACTCCTGACAAAGAAATTTCCCCAAATTTTCCGCACACACATGCCCCAATTAAAACCAGGGCGGCAACCAGCACAAAATTGCATATATACACGGCACAAAACGCCAGGGACCTGGCCATTGTCTGCTGTCCCGTATGTATCACTGCCTGATACAATTTTTGCCGAAGGGACACCGGTTCTTTTTTCAAAATAGAAGAACAGGCAAGGCCCCAGAACAGTAAAAATAATACAATTCCCGCCACAAAATAATAATCGGCGCTCCCCATCTGCTCCATGGTTTCAATCTGCTCTGTCTCTATGAAATTCTGCCGTCCCAGTACTTTTTCCAGATACAGCAGATTCAATTCCAGTTCATCCTCATGTATGCCCGGCAGATTCTGGTCCCGGTAATAATCCTTCATCGCATAAAGCCCTGCCTCTGTATCCAGAATATACTCGGAAGCGGCAAGGGCAATCTGACGAATAAGAAATGCAGCGATATTCACCTGCTTTTTACCAAACCGAATAACAACAGGCTTATTGCTGCCACGAATCAATGAGGCAATATAATCTTCAGGAATAATAAACAGCGCATCGATATCCCTGCCCTGCAATGCCGTATCTCCCTCTTCCTCCGTCATGCTTTCAAACTCACAGACATATTTTGTGCTCTCAACATTTTTTAATGTCTTTATCATCCAATCCAGATACGGCTCTTCCTCTGCCGCCACAATCCCCACCCGGATGGTGTTGATTTTCCCGTTGTCTTTGTTTTTATCCTGGAACACAAACAGAAATCCTGCCAGAAAAACAGCCAGTATCAGAGTGCTTGCCAGAATACCTGGAAGCCCACGGCGCATTTTTTTCCATTCCATATATAAATACAGCCAGAACTGTCTCATATCCTTCCTCATTTCTGCATACATACATGCGCTTCTTCCCACAAAATCCACCAGCATTACACTATGCGGCACCGCCGGGGTTCACGTCACACTATTTCACTAAAATTCCAGCAAGATGGTGGATGTTTCCATCATAGGATATCTCCTGCAGAGTGCCGTCCTTCAAAAGCATCAGATGGTCACACATCTGTATCTCCCGTTCTTCGTGGGTTGCAATGATAATGAGCTTCCCCTGCCGGAGACACTCTTTCAGATATACGGAAATTCTCTCTTTACAAGGCAAATCTAAAGCTGCTCCCGGTTCGTCTAACAAAAGCACTGGTGGATTTTTTGCCATGGCACATCCGATACTGACCCGTTTTTTCATACCGCCGGACATCTCCCTCACCCGGACATCCAGAAATTCCTGTATACCCAGGATTCCCAAAAGACCACTGTCCAACTCTGTTTTTAATCTTCCCAGATTATCTGCATACCACAATCTCAGATTATCCTTTGCCGTCAATTCCTCTATCAGCGGATTTTCCTGGGGAATATATGCCACCCACTGTCCCCGGTTTCTCCCCATGGAAATCTCCCTGCCTTCTTCTTGAAAGTCCCTCAGCCGGACACTTCCTCCGTCCGCGGGAATGCTTCCTGACAATATGGAAAGCAGCGTAGATTTTCCACAGCCGTTTGCACCTAAAACTCCCACACACTGTCCACTCTCTGCCTTCAGGGAAGCATCGGTAAGCACCGGTTTTCTTCTTCGTCTATATGTTTTTTTAATATGTTCTGCCTCAAAAATAAATCCCATGTCCCGCACCTGTCCTTTCCTCTCCATCTCAGGTTTGCCTTCAAGGCAGGCGCCTTGCACCCGGATTTTTTTCATTATACCATATACTGGATTATTTATTCAATAAATGGTAATTTCGCTGCAACATTTGACATTTTTCCCATAATACTATAATATAACCTTGCGAATGTATACATATGCCATGATACAATCGTGCCCGGGGAAACAATTTCACACCTCCCCGTCTTTACTGGAAAATTTATCAGAAAAACCACCATTTTGCTGCGCTGGTGCAATATGGCTGGTACAACGTAAAACAGCGCAGAAAAGAGAGGAATCTATGTTTTGTAAAAACTGTGGAAAAGAAATTTCCAATGAAACAAAATTCTGTCCTTCCTGTGGACAGCCGATTTCTTCCATTCTGTCCGGTACAACGCCGGAAGAAAACACGGATAGTACGGCATCCCAGGCAGAGACTCCGGCTTCGGGCTCTGAGGCGGCTTCTGTCCAGACATCTGAGAATACTCAGTCTGCTAATAACTCTGCCCCGGAATCAGAAAATATGCAGTCCGCTAATAACTCTGCTCCGGAATCAGAAAATATGCAGTCTACTAATAACTCTGCCCCGGAATCAGAGAATATGCAGTCCGCTAATAACTCTGCTCCGGAATCAGAGAATATGCAGTCTGCTTACAATTCTGCTCCGGAATCAAACTATACGCAGCCTGTATACAGCACTCCAGACGGCCAGTCTCCTATGATGATGCCAAAGAAAAACGGCAAAAAAATTGCTGCCATTATTGCTGCTGTTATTGTAGTTGCACTGGTTGCAGTAGGAGCTACCGCACATGCACAGATATCAAACTTTGTGAGACGTACCTTTAGCAGTCCGGAATCCTACTATAACTATGTAGAGAAGAAAAATCTCAAAACCGGTCGTAAAAACCTGGTTGAAAACTATAAAAAATACGAGGAGACAGTAAACGGAAAGGAAACTACCAAATCCGCAACCTATAAACTGGAACTTGGCAGCTCCGCCAAGACCATGCTCTCCATGATTGGCATTGACTTTTCTGCCTTTGAATCTGCGGAAATCGCTTCCGTCGGACAAACGAAAGACAATACCACCCTTGGCCAGACAAAAATCCTTTTAAATGGCAACGAGGCTGTAACTGCTAACGTTTATGCAGATATGAACGCCAAAGAGTACTACATTCAGATTCCGGAATTATCCGATGCATATCTGAATCTGTCCTCTATTTTTCAAAAAGCATCACAAAACAACGGCATGCAGGATATTTTGTTCTCCATTGGGGATTACATTCCGACTTCCGAGCAGGTAGAAGCTCTGTATACAACCTATACCAATCTGGTGGTTGATAAGCTTACCAAAGTAGAGAAATCAACGGACACCTTGGAGGTTGACGGCGTATCCCAGAAATGCACGGTATTGAAGGTAACCATTACCGGCAAGGAGTTCTATGATGTATCAAAAACATTTTTTGAAACATTAAAAACGGATGAAAACATCAAGAGTATCCTGGAAAAAATCGATAAAAAAGCCGAGGGCGCAAACAGTTACGAAAGCCTTCAAAATGCCATAGACGATATGCTGACGGACCTGGAAAACTCCAAAGACAAGTTTGAATCTTCTGAAGGCAACGTTGTTATGGATGTGTTTGTAGATAATTCCGGCGACATTGTAGGACGAACCATTACCATCACTTCCGCTGATGGGGAAACTTTCACTATTGTCAGCCACATGCCAGAATCCGGTTCCAAATTCGGCTACGAAATGTCCATCACATCCAATGGTATTACATATCTTGCTATTACCGGAAACGGCACAAGAAAAGGTGGAAAAATGTCTGGCGAGTTTTCTGTAAGCCTGGATGAATCCTCCAATCCATCCACCGCTGTCATTGCCAGCATGCAGGATATTGTTACCATAAAGATTGATGACCTGGACGAAGATAAACTGGATGAGGGATATCTCAACGGTACATTTACGCTCCAGTGCAATGCGGTAGCTGCCTTATCCACTTATACATTAGAAATCAAGGCATCCGCAGACAAAAAACAGAGTAACTTCGCCATGTCCATTCTGTGTGCAGATGATAATCTCGCCACCATTTCCATGGAGATAAAGGACGCCAAGGCGCCTTCGGTGGAAAAACCAAAGGACGGCGATACGATTTATGATATCAGCAACAGATCCGATATGGAAGCATTTGGAAACAGTGTGGATTTAGATGCATTCCTGCAGGATATTCAGACCAAGAGCGGAATTGATTTCAGCAGCTATCTGGACATGATTAAAGCTCTCACCGGTGGTTCCAGCTCCAACAATGATTTTGGTTCGGGTGACATTCTTGACCCAAACAGTGGTTTCAATGATAGTTTCGGTTCCGACAGCAGTTTCGATAACGGTTTCGGTTCCGACAGCAGCCTAGATGACAGTTTCGGTTCTGATGATGGAACCGGACTGGGCGATTGGAGCTTAGACGATTACGATTTTGATGACGCCACACCTACACCCACACCTACACCCACACCTACACCAGGAACCGACAGCAGTTTTTCTGGCAACGAATTATAAGAGAATACTTAAATTTTGGAGACATTCTTTTATGGAATGTCTCCTTTTTATATGGTATACTTTCTTTATAGAAAACGCATTGCAAAAAAGGAGGCTGCTATGAGTATAGAAGAACAGATTTCCCAGGCTGTAAAATGGATAACAGAAAGTGACAACATTGTTTTCTTCGGCGGCGCCGGAGTTTCTACCGAGAGCGGCATCCCGGACTTTCGCAGTGTGGACGGTCTCTACAACCAGAAATACGACTATCCACCGGAAACCATTCTCAGCCACAGCTTTTTTATGTCAAAAACGGAAGAATTTTTCAAATTTTACCGGGATAAAATGCTTTGCCTGGACGCCAAACCAAATGTGACCCATAAGGCTTTGGCAGGACTGGAAAAACTTGGCAAATTAAAGGCTGTCGTCACCCAGAACATTGATGGACTGCATCAGGCGGCAGGAAGCAGGAACGTGTATGAACTACACGGAAGCGTACTCCGCAACTACTGCTCCCGGTGCAAAAGTTTTTTTGACGTGCACACCATTGCCGACAGTGAAGGCATCCCCACCTGTAAATGTGGTGGCATTATCAAACCAGATGTGGTATTATATGAAGAAGGACTGGACGATGATACCATGGAAGGTGCTGTACGTGCTATTGCAGCTGCTGATGTACTGATTATTGGAGGCACATCGCTGGCGGTATATCCTGCAGCCGGTCTGGTACGCTATTATCAGGGCAACAAACTAATCCTCATAAACAAATCACAGACGCCCTATGA
>CAZSGT010000008.1:3246-15163 GCA_964606215.1 uncultured Lachnospiraceae bacterium | reverse complement strand
AAAATCACCTTTTGCAGATGTCCATCTTCATCTTTACTCACCGGAATAAAACTTAACCGGCACCACCCACTGATTTTCCCCTGACACTCCACGCTCAATATATCGTGAGTACACTGCATCCTTGACTCCAGTGTAGTAATATCCATAAACTCCATCAACACATCCGCAAAAGAATCCTCTGCAAGCTGTTTCATGGCAGAAGCCAAATTGTCGGAAATCCTGCCTGAAACACCCAGCAAATCGTGAATATAGAAAACACTGCTCAATTCCCTGTACGTATCTTCCGACAAATCAAACAAATACATAGACACATACACTCTTGCCAATGCTCCGATAATCTGATGCTCTACTTTAATTCGTTTCTGCATATCGTTGACAACAAAAGCCGCAACAGACTGCATCAGCAACAACGTATCCTTATTTTTCCCTGGATTGTCTACACCCAGAAATCCGGCCAGCTTGCCTTCAAGATAAAGCGGAGCCGCCATCAGGCTATGAATCCCCTGCTGTTCCAATATCTTATACTCCTCGGATTCCTTGTTCAACTCTCCATCCAGCGAATTAATGTAAAATTCACCCTTCTGCTCAAATTGCACTAACCACCGGTCAATTACTGAGATTTCCACATGCTGCAAAACATCAATCTGAGCCTCGATTCCCTCCTTACACCATTCATAAGTGTTGTCAAGAAATAAACCGTCCTCTGTAAATTCAAAAATATAGGCACGCTCTGCATCATGGTAATCCGCAATAATCGCCAGCAAACGGTCAATTGCAACTCCCATGTCTGTTTCCTCATACAGCGTATGCACACACTTTAGCAGTGTATCCTGAATCTTCAATTGTTTTTCTAACTCTTTTGTCTCTGGCATGTTACTCTCCATTTCCTCTTTTCTCTTGACGTCCTATCATATCACATGAGTACCCGGCAAAGTCCCGCTGAACTTCCATGTAGTTATATACTATATTTGACGCATACTCCATATTCATGTAAAATATAATTTCATTAAGTTTTAAGTATATCAACAAAAAATGGATAAAGTATGAATAACTAAGGAGATATAGATATATATGGAACTTTCCTGCAATACCAAACGCCTATTACTCCGGGTACTCACTCCGGCCAATGCCGGACTGGTACTGGAATATTACAAAGAAAACGAAGGATTCCTTGATGCTTACGAGCCATCCAAAACCAAAAATTTCTATACGGAATCCTATCACCGCACAAATCTATCCGCTGAATTTAACGCTATTATACAAAAAACCTATCTTCGTTATTGGTTCAGCCTCCGGAACGACCCCGATAAACTTATAGGCACACTGTGCTTTTCCAATTTCCAGCAGGGTGCCCTCAAACGGTGCAGTCTGGGCTACAAAGTACATAAGGACTATCTTCGCCAGGGATATGCCAGCGAAGCCGTCACATTCGGAATGCAGCTCATTTTTTCCGAATACGACATTCATCGCATTGAAGCCATTGTGCAGCCAGACAATCTCCCCTCCATTGCCCTGTTGCAATCTCTGGGATTTGAACAGGAAGGTTACCTGAAAGAAGTGGCTCTAGTGGACGGCGTCTGGACAGACCATCTCCTCTACGCTGCCCGTTCCCATAAATAGTAATGCAAAAACAAACACCATCTGTCATCATGCCGTATTCCCCGCAGCAGTACACAGTACATCAGGGAACAAGCACCGCCTCATCCAGACTGATGGAATAAATATACTTTTCCACCACGGATTTGCCCGTAAGCTTTTCCAACGCCTGCTGATACCGTTCCAGCTGTACCCGGTATCTTTCTGCCAGCATCCCTTCCTCCCCGGCAGTAATACTATCCGTCTTGTAATCCACCAACACAATGCCTTTTTCCGTTTCAAAATACGCATCAATAATACCCTGCACCAGAAAGATACCGTCATCTTTTCTGTCGGGATATACTTCCTCTACCGGCACCCCAATGACAAAGGGGGTCTCCCTGTGTAAACATCCGGCACATGACGCCTGCCACATACGCCTGCCCAAATCTCCCTGCAAAAAAGACACAATCTTTCCAAGCCGGAGTTTCTTTTTTTCTTCCAGAGTAAAATATCCCCTCTCCATCTGCCGCTGTATTTCTTTCTCCACAAAAATATCCAGATTTTTCTCCTCTGGCTCCGGATAATTCAGATGCTCCAGCACACCATGATACAGGGTGCCCACCTGTGCCCCGGTCACCACTTTTTTCTCCACAAAATCTGGAACAGGCTCCTCGGGCAATGGGACAAACTCTGCCTCCTGTCCGGCAAGTTTTTTTAGCTCGGTGACAGAAGCTTTCACTGGTATGCTTTCCTTTTGCAGCTCTGCCCGCAGCGCCAAATCTGCCAGCAGGAAATCTTTCGTCTTCAAATCATATTCTTTGTCCAGATTAAATTCATCCAGCCAGCGTTTCTTTTCTTTTTCCAGCAAAGCATCCACAAAGTCATAAAACTGCAAATCCTCTTTGGTTACATAAGTCATACGCAGTCCTGTATGATTTTTATATTTTATGTCGTCCGGCACCTGGTCCTGGTCTGCCGCCGTGAAAACATCTCTCCTGGCAAGCTCTGCCCGGGCAAGAAAATCCATGTACCCTGTATTCCGGTTACAGGCGGGCAGAATCCAGTCCAAAAAACACTGGCCGCCGGTTAATTCCAGATGATTCCGGTAATCCTCTGTCTCTGCCGATTCCATGACCGCCTTCGATGCATTTCGCAAAACCCCGGTCATAATCAGCTTTTCTTTCGCCCTTGTCAACGCCACATACAGTACCCGCAATTCCTCCGCCAGACTTTCCTCCCGAATGGTGTTCTGAAGTACTTTTCGAAGCACCATGGGCGTGGTATAACGCTGCTCCAGATTTATGTATTTCATCCCCATGCCGGTCTCCGCATCCGATATTAAAACACCATTGCTGTCACTGAGATTAAACTTTCTTCCAAGACCCGACACAATCACAACGGGAAACTCCAGTCCCTTGCTTTTATGAATACTCATAAAATGCACGCATCCCCGGCTTTCCTCCTGTGTAGCATATTCCCCGAAATCTTTTTCCTGTTCAATCAGGGCGTCCATGTACTGCAAAAAATGAAACAGCCCGGTCTCGCCCATGGTTACATATTCCTGCGCCTTTGCCACCAGAAGCATAAGGTTTCCATTTCGCCGCTCACCCTGGTCCGTTGCCGTCATCATGGCGGGATATGCCGTATCCGTATACAAATATTCCAGCAGCTCCGGCACCGTGGAAAAGTCTGCCTTTTCTCTGTAGCCCTCCAGCCTCTTTAAAAAAGATTTCCCTTTTTCCATTTTTTTCAGTCCATCATAAAGATTCTTTCCCCGGGGTTTCGCCCTGGACGCCTGCGCTAGCTCATCATCTGAAAATCCTCCTATCTCCGAGCGCAGAACTGCCGCCATGGGAATATCCTGTCTGGGGTTGTCGATAATCCGCAAAAGATGCAGCACGGTCTGCACCTCCACGGCGTCAAAATATCCCTGTTGCGAATCCGTGTAAAAGGGAATGCCTTCCTGCGCAAAAACCTGTTTAAAAACCGGCGCCACCGAACCCGGAGAGCGATGGAGAACTGTGATGTCACTGTAGCTCACCGGACGGTAGGAATTACCATCCTCCCCAAGCACCAGAAACTCTTCATCCTGCACCAAAGTGCGAATGCGGTTTGCCACCATTCTTGCCTCCATCTCCGTGCTGTTCATATCTGAGGGTTTATCTCCCAGAATCAGCTCCGCCGTATTTCCATACTGTCCCTCGCACTGGGGAAATTCCCTTCCCACGTGCAGCGCCGCCCCATCGTCATAATCAATCTGTCCAAATTCCCTGTGCATAATCCGCCGGAAAATATAGTTGGTATTTTCCAGAACACTTTCCCTGCTGCGAAAGTTCATCTGCAACTCTATTTTCTGAAAATCACTGTCTTCCCGCTCGTCATAAGACTGATATTTTTCTGTAAAAAGGGCAGGCTTCGCCATACGGAACCGATAAATACTCTGCTTGACATCCCCCACCATAAAAATATTTGGATTACCTTCATCCACCGTGGAAACACTGGTAAGAATCTGTTCCTGCACGTCATTGCTGTCCTGGTATTCGTCAATGATAATTTCCGCAAACTGACCTCTCAATTCCCTGGCTACTTCTGTGGGCTGGAACCCTGCATCTGTCTCCTTTGCCAGAATCTCCAAGGCGTAATGTTCCTGGTCATTAAAATCCATAATTCCCTTGTCCAGTTTTGCCTGACGGAATTCACCGCGGAACGCTTCCAGCAAATCTAACAACGCCTTCGCCACCGGCTCCATTTCCCGGAGTTTTTCTAACTCCTCTTCCATGGAAACGGAAAAATATTTTTCCCGCAAACCTACAATCCCCTTTGACGAATCTGTAAGATATTTTTTACGCACATTCTGACATTCTTTTTTTCGTTCTATCAGCTCCGGCGTATCTTTTTTCGACACTGCCGGATTGCGTTTAAATGTAATCTCCCCCTCGGAAACCTGCCAGCGATAAAAGGCATCGTAATCGGAAAATCCCTCCATCTCTTCCAAAATCTGCAAATCTTCGGCAAGGACTTCCACAAACTTTTCCAGCTGCAAATCTCCGGAAATTTTTTCCAAATAATTTTGCAAAATTTTTTTGGTATCTATAATCTGCAGCCGGACTGTTTCAAGAAGTTTTTTCATCCACCCAGACTTTGCCATCTCCTCCATGGAGGCACTTTCATAGGGCGCCAGCATCCTTTTTTTCCACTGTGAAAAGGATGGGCTGGCCACTGCCTGGTCATACAGGGAAAATATAATTTTTTCTAATCCACTGTCGCTTTTGTCCCCTGCAAAGGACTCTACCATACGAAGAAAATTTTCATCTGCCTTCTGATAGGCATTTTCCAAAATCTGGTCAAATACCTGGCTCCTTAAAATCGCAACCTCATTCTCATCACCTACGCGAAGCCCCGGTTCCAATCCGATGGCATGAAAATAATTGCGGATGACAAACAGACAGAATCCATGAATCGTACTGATATGGGCGCTCTGCAAAAGCATCAGCTGCTTCTGTATATGGGCGTTGTCCCCGCTATTCTCCAAACGCTGCTCTAATGCCGTCCCAATACGCGCCCGCATCTCTGCTGCCGCCGCATTTGTAAAGGTCACAATCAAAAGTCTGTCGATATCCACACCATTTTTTTCGTCACAAATCATCTGGATAATACGCTCAACCAGAACGGCAGTCTTACCGGAACCGGCTGCTGCCGCCACCAATATATTATGTTTTCTTGCCCGGAGCACCTGCTGCTGCGCCTGGGTCCATTTCGTATCTGCCATGTTACTCCTCGTTTCTGTTGCCTATGGTTTCTACAGTTCCTCATTTCTGCTGTTCCTGTCTCTGGGACATCTTCTTTGCAAATTCTTCTTCTACTGCCTCTTTGTCTTTATCCAAAATCCGGTATCCCTCTTTTCCTCTGCTGTCATCCATGCGGCAAATGGACGAATACGGACAATACAGACAACCTTTCTGTTCCGGCTTTTCCGGATACATATACGGTTTTATGGCAATATTCCCTTTATGGATTTCCTCCCCCATCTGCTTCATGGTGTCCCTTACATGGGACACATAAATATCCAGCATATCCTCCGGCACCCCCTGGGTATATCTGTCAAATTCTCCCTTTGATGTGGAAGCCATTTTGACAACATCAGATTTCACTCCCGGAGGCAAAGCTTCCTCCCCTTTTTTGTCAAACTCTTTATCCAGAAGCTCCGGCACAATTCCACTGCGGTTAAATACCCCTTCCATGCGCAGCTGCTTCAAAGCGCTGCTCTGTGCTTCTTCCTCTCCTGCTACTTTTCCGTCCAACATGGGGTCGCTGATGTTATAGTAAAATATTCCGGCAGGGATGATATTTTTTTCCATACCACTTTCCCCATTGTTTTTCTCTACAAGATGCATGGCACTGTCCATATAGACAATCAGCTGCATCTGCAATCCGTAATAAAGCTGGCGGACATCAAACCGTTTCTGTCCGGTTTTATAATCCACGATTTTTATGTACTGTTCCTCTCCAATATCATAGATTTCCATTCTATCAATGATACCTGTCAGCTCCAGATTATCCTGTCTGTCAGTAAACGCCACCTCAAACTCCATCCTTACCTTGTCGGCATATTTACTCTTTCCCAACTGTCTGGTAATGGCCCACACCGTACGGTTTAACACACGCTCCATCCGCGTTGCCAGATATGCATACCTGGCGCTTTTCAGAATCATACCGCCCCGGAACTGTTTTGCCTCCTCTTCCACCACCTGATGTACAAGCTCTGCCCGCATCTCGTCCGTCACATCACGCCATGGAATATTTTTTTCCAACAAAATATCTCCAAACATCTCCAGCGCCTCGTGGATAAAACTTCCATAGTCCGGCGTATCCATTTTATCTTTTTCCCGTTCCTGTAACCGCAATCCATACATAAGGAAATGCTTAAAGGCACACTGGGCATAACACTCCAATCTGGAAATACTTCCCTGCAGCTCCTCCCCATATAACTCCCTCGCCATCTCCTCGGACAGAACTCCTTCTTTCCAGCCTGCACACGCCCCTGCCAGCACCTGTCCGGTATCCCAGGAAAGAGGATTGTCCGTCTTGTACCACTTCAAAAGCTGCCTCCAGACTGGTGAAGTTTTTTCTGGCGAAAAATCCCGCAGACCCCGCAAAAAATATTCTTCTCCCAAATCCACAGACAAAATACTTTCATAGTCTTCTGTAAAATATTCCTCTTCCAGTTTCGGAAAAACTGTACGAATTTTCTGGCACAGATAGGAAGGTCTGCACTCCTTTCCGTCCTCTCCGGATTTGCTGTAGGTAATCCATAATTTTTCAGAAGGTTTCGTCAGATTCAAATAAAGATAAAACTGTTGCAGTCCCACCTGCTCCCGCATGGTTGGCGCCAAATCCACACATTCCTTCAGGACATTTCTATCCTCATCAGACAAAATACCTCCTCCCACAACCGCCTGTGGAATCAAGCCGTCATTTGCTCCCAGCACAAACAAAACTTTAATATTCGACAGACGGGTCCGCTGCATATCTCCCACAATTATATCCTTTGCAGATGCGGGAATAAATCCCACTCTCGCCTCACCAATTCCACTAAGTAACAGCTCCAGATACTCCCCGTTATCTACTTTCTCCTTTCCAAGAAGTGACACCAGCTGTTCCAATACCTGTATCACGCACTCGTACACCTGGGTATACTCCCGGAATTTTACGGCGTCTCCCTCTTTCTGGCAGGCAAGCGCCTGCTCCATAAGACGGGAATACACTCCGCTATTTTGCAGCCAATGATATAATGCCCTGCTCTTTTCCCGGACGGTTGCCACCCCCGCCATCTCCTTTGCATATACCAGCAGCTCCGGCAAAAATTTTTCTTTACATGATTGCAGGCGCCTCACTGCCTCCACTTTCCATGTGCGCTCTGAAGCAATTCCCTCCCATGTTTTTTCCCACATACTTTTTCCCCGGATGCCTTTGGCAAGCATATAATTTTCCATCACGTCTGCGTCTTCTCTGGAAATATCTGTAAATGGTGATTTAATAAAAACTGCCATGCTCTCATAATTAAAATCATAGCATACAATTTTTACCAGATTTTCCACCAGATGCACAAAGGGATTAGACATGATATCATGCTTTCTATCCATGAAAAACGGAAATCCAGCCTTTGCAAAAATCGTATCAATATAGCTGCCATAGACCGACATATCCCCAGTGACTACCGCAATGTCCTCACAACCAAATCCCTGTTTTAACAGGGATTTAATTTTTCCCGCCACATAGTGCACCTCCGCAGCAGGTTTACAGCTCTGGTGAATGACAACATCCTGGGGCGCATCTCCATATGCCCGCACCGGATACCGAAACAGACTTTGCTCCAAAAATGCCAGCTCGCTGCTATTCCGGAAACGGTATAATCCCTTTCCCTTTTCTCCGGGATAGACTGCATCTAAAATCTCCGTTCCATTTTCCCTTGCAATTCCATATAACTTCTGTACCGTTTTTTTACTGAGGGCAAACAGCTCAAACTCCCCAGGCTTTTTTAGAATTTCTTCTCTCTCATCTATAGTAATGGTGACATACACTTTGTCGCAAAGCTCCATCATCTGGCGGATAAGCTTATACTGCACAGGCGTAAATCCGGTAAAACCATCCAGACATACAACGGTATTTTTCAGGTAATCCGAGGTTTCCAGACATTCCGCCAACACGTCCAGAATCTCCTCCTCCATGATAAAATTTTCCTCAATATACTCCCGGAAATTCCGGTAAACCACCAACATGTCCTGCAGCTTTTTTTCCAGCATCGGACGTCCCTGCGCCTGCTCACACATGTCTTTCAGACGGTTCTCATCAATATCATACTGCATCATTTCCGATAAAAAGGATTTCATCTCACTGACGTATCCCTCTTTATGTATATTGGCAGAAAAATAGGTGAGTGAGTCCTGGCACTGATGCAGCACTTTTTTCAGCACCAGCATCTTGCCCAAATCATCCAGTATGCCTTCCAGACGCACGCCCTCCGCTGCTAAAACACGGTGTGCCATCCGCACAAAACTTAACACATCAATATTTAATATTCCACCTCTGTCACTTGCCAGAACAAGCGCCTTCTGGGTCTCCATGGTAAACTGCTCCGGCACCAGCATCAAGTACATCTTGTCCGGATTTTTCCCGGCATCCTTTATAATCCGCTCATGGAGGAACGTGGTTTTTCCCTGTCCACTGCCTCCCAAAATCAACTGCAAAGACATCCTGTTCTCCTCTCAAAAAATCATGTCCGCTGTCATATCTTCTACACCAGCAAAATATATTATATAAATGTCAAACTATCCCTACATAAAAGGAGTTGAAAATAACTATGTCAAAAACCAAAATCGTGGTTCTCCAAATGAAAGAAATTGCCTACACCGGCATTTTTGTAGCACTGGGCATCCTGCTCATCATCCTGCTGGTAGTTATGTTTCTGCCGGGGAAGGAGGAAAATACAGACGTCTCAGATGCAGATGCAGTGTATCAGCCAGGCATCTACACCACCGAACTAACCATAAACAATACGAAACTGCAACTGGAGGTAGCGGTTGACGCTTCCCATATAAACTCCGTTTCCCTCATCAACGTAGATGAAACGGTAAAAACCATGTTCCCTCTTATGGAGCCCACCGTGGACGCCATCGAGGAACAGCTGGCAAACGGCACTTCCATTGACGACATCACGCCCAGCGAAGATAACCAGTACACCCAGGAAATTCTTCTCGGCGCTGTGAAAAACGCCCTGAACGAAGCCAAAAAATAGCAAACTGACGGTTATTACTCCGGCTATTAAATATCTTTATTATACGCAAATTATTTTGTGAATGCAATTGTTGTAATTTGCCTGCCCCAAAGGACCGATATAAAATATATGAAAGGGGCTTTGGCATGATACGGAAAATCATTTTATTTGTGGGAGATATCGAAACATTGGACTACTTCTCCCGGCAGCTGGGCAAGACTTTTACGGAAAAAGGTTACAAAATTTTTTACTTTGATTTTGCAAAGGAAGAAAAAAGTTTAAAACTCATGCGCAAATTTATTGATGTGGGAGAGACGGTTATGATTACCTTTAACTTCATCGGCATCAGCGCAGAAGAAATTTTATATTCCGGGGAGGGGGAATCTGTTTTTGATATGTATGAAATTCCCTGCTACAACATAGTGGTGGACCATCCCTTTTACTATCACAAACATTACCCCCTTGTTCCCAAAAAATATACACAGATTTCTATTGACCGGCTGCATCACACCTTTATGGAGCGTTTCTATCCGGAAATTCATCTGGGCGGATTTCTTCCCCTTGCCGGCACTGGCATATGCCCTCTGGATACCCCCAGGGAAATGGACGTGGTATTTACTGGAAACTACACGCCGCCAGAAAGCTTCAACAAACCAATCACCCGTATCAACGATGAATATACTGCATTTTACCACAGCATTCTTGACGAACTAATTCTGCATCCCAGCCGGGATATCGCTGAGGTTTTTTTGGAATTTCTTCAAAAAGCAATGCAGTATGTTTCTGATAAAGATGCTGCCGAATGTATGTCAAACATGATTTTTCTGGATTTATATATTCGCTTTCACTTCCGCGGCGAAATTATCAAAACCCTGGTCGATAACGGCATCCGGGTAGATGTTTTTGGCGAAGGCTGGACAGAGCTGCCTGTAAATCATCCAGAAAATCTTATTATCCACGGCGGTACAAATTCTGTGGGCTGCCTGAAAAATATTGGAAACGCAAAAATCTCATTAAATATCATGCCCTGGTTTAAAGACGGCGCCCACGACCGGATTTTTAATTCCATGTTAAACGGCGGCGTATGCCTTTCCGACGACAGCAAATACCTCCGGGAAATTTTATCCAACGGAAAACATATTATCTTTTATTCTCTGGAAAAAATAGAGGCGCTCCCCGGAATGGTGAAACGCCTCTTAGATGATCCTGAATTATTGTCCGCTGTACGCGAGGAAGGTTTTGCACTTGCAAGCAAAACGCATACCTGGGCCCATCGGGCAGACTATCTGGAAAAACTATTTTAATGCTTTAAATTTGATACCTTTTTCTTTGGCAAAACTGTGGGCTACTGAGCCTTTCTTTGCCGTGATGGTAAGCTTCTTGTGACAGCCCACAAATGCACCGTTATCAATAATCGTTACCGACTCCGGAATGGTGATTGCCTTTAGTACTGAACATCCTCCAAAGGCATTTGCCCCAATGGACTGCACTCCCTCTCCAAGCTCCACTGACGCCAATGCAGTACAGTCCGCAAATGTATTGGCTGAAATCGACTTCACTGTTCCCGGTACAGCAACTGCTGTCAACCCGGTACAACCTTTGAATGAACTATCTTCTATGCTCTGCAAAGCATTATTGAAGGTTATACTCTGCAATGACGTACAATTCTGAAAAGCGCTGGTTCCAATCCGTGTTACTCCTGCCCCCAGTGCAACCTGAGTAAGACTGGCATTCCCACTAAATGCTTCTACATCAATAATCTTTACTGTATCCGGGAATTTAATACCTGTAAAGCTCTTCTTCTTCAAATCTCCTTTGGCAATTCCCACAACGTCTTTCTTCGCAACTTCTTTCGGAATCTCCAGCACCTGGTTCTTGATATCCGTATCTGCCACCTTATTGATATACACGCCGCCATCCCGGAAGCTTGCACCATAGCCTGTAACTCCTTTTACAATCGGCACTCCAATGACTCCACCCACAATAACCACTACCAAAACGGCTACAATTGCAATAATCTTCACAACCGGAATTTCTGGCATATTCATTCTGGCAATCTCGCGGTCTCTTGCCCTTGACTCCGCTCTGGCTCTCGCATTGTCGTCTTCTCTTGACATGAAATTGTCATGCGGCGGCATACCCGGACCGCCACCCGGCTGTCCCATGGAAGGACCAGGTTCTGGCGCCTGTGCCTGTGCTGCTCTTGCAGCTTCCATTCTCGCCGCTTCCTCCTGGGCAGCCCGCTCTGCTTCTATCCGTGCGGCTTCTGCCCGTTCTGCTTCTAATCTGGCTGCTTCCTCGGCTGCACGTCTTTCTTCTTCCATTCTGGCAAGCTCTTCCTGCTGTGCCGCTGCATTCATATCCATCTGCGGTGTCTCTGCACCAAAGTTCATATCCATTGCCGGCATCGGCGCACCGTTTGCTATACCTGGGTCTACCTGTAGATTCTCTCCTCCAAAGTTTAAATCTACTGCCGGCATCGGCGCACCGCTTGCTGCACCCGGGTCTACCTGCAGATTCTCTCCTCCAAAGTTTAAATCCACTGCCGGCATCGGCGCACCGCTT